>CAUJFJ010000292.1 GCA_963169675.1 Bacteroidota bacterium | reverse complement strand
TAGAAGTTTTAAGGCGCATAAGTTATCGCATCAACACCTCCACACTACTTTTTATAGTGTAACTATCCAAAAATCACCCACATCTTCAATTTGGAAGAAGTTTGTCAAGGTTAACTCACAAAGCAT
Source organism: Bacteroidota bacterium (assembly GCA_963169675.1). Lineage (GTDB taxonomy): Bacteria > Bacteroidota > Bacteroidia > AKYH767-A > OLB10 > JADKJB01. Next base: position 10,278 of record CAUJFJ010000292.1, on the reverse strand, counting down.
TGAAAATTATCCAATTCCAAAAATTATAGAGCATTTTTTTCAGGAAGAATCGATTGGTTATGGAGATGTAAAAAAATCTTGATTTTTTTTATGATGACCTGAATACAAGTGCCTATTTTAGTATATTTGTAGTATTAAGCCTACGATCAAGACTCATAGCATTATCATAAGCGCATGTCAGGAATTAACAAAGTTATCTTAGTCGGAAATGTCGGTAAAGATCCCGAAATCCGCCACCTCGAAGGAGGAATTGCAGTTGCAAAATTTCCCTTAGCAACATCTGAAATTTACAAAACCAAAGATGGTCAACGCGTTGATCAAACCGAATGGCACAACATTGTTATGTGGCGCGGTTTGGCAGAGAGTGCTGAAAAATATTTACGCAAAGGTGCCTTGGTTTATGTTGAAGGAAAAATCAGAACACGTTCGTGGGATGATAAAGATGGGAATAAAAAATATACAACTGAAATTGTTGCCGACACGATGACGATGTTGTCATCCAGCAGAAAACCAGATGAACATAATTCATCAGGAAGTAATGCACAACGTCCTTCAGTAAATGACGAATCTACAACAGTAAATATTTCAAATAACAATACTGCTCCTTCTTCTGAAAATACGAGTGGCGACGATTTGCCATACTGAAAAACACATCATGATTGCCGGCGGGATCCCAAAAAGGTCCCGCCTTTTTTATTTATTTCACTTTGTTTATAGAATTAACTTAACTTTGTTTGCCGGCTTCCCAGATGTAAGTTCTGCTCAATAAAAAATATACTATGCACCAACATTTTTCAGGACATTGGAATTTAAAACCCATATCAATAAATTTTCTGTTGGCGTTGTCGATTGCACTATCATCAATTTCCTTCTCCGGTTGTGATGAGGCATCTTACACCCCAAAGCCTAAAGGGTATTTCAGGATCGATCTTCCCGAAAAAAAATATAGGATCCATGCCCCTCAAAATTGTCCTTTTGAATTTGAAATTCCGGATTATTCGGTAATGATGAATTATAAAGATTCTGTCAAAGAGCCTTGCTGGAATTATCTCAATTTCCCGACACTAAACGGTGAAATATTTTTAAGTTATGTGCCTGTTCAAAATGATTTGCAGGTACTGACTGAAAATTCACGCACCCTGGCATACAAACACACTGTAAAAGCTGATGCAATTAATGAAGCTATTGTGGAAACCAACACCGGAGTTTATGGCATCATATACGATATTGGAGGAAATGCCGCCTCATCGGTGCAGTTTTATGCTACCGATAGCACCAAACATTTTATCAGGGGAGCACTTTATTTTAATGTGGCACCACAGCCCGATTCTTTGGCTCCTGTGATCAGATTTCTGCGTCGTGATATCGAACACATGCTTTCAACTATCAGATGGAAATAACAGCGTTGAATGGATTTTAATTACCGGCTGCAGCATTATTTTCTGAAATTCAAAACACCTTTTGCCATCGCTCACGGAACCCGTGATGGAACCGATATCGTACTTTTGCATTTCACATGTGAAAATATTACTGCTATTGGTGAAGCAAGTCTGCCCCCATACCTTGCTGAAAATAAAGAAACTGTAAATGATTTTATAAGCTCCTTTTTTAAGGATTTTAAGTTTACTAATGATTTGAATTCATGTCTGGAATATTTGCATCAACATAAATCCGGAAATTATGCTGCTAAAGCTTGTATCGACATTGCTCTACATAATTGGTTTGCGGCATACCGGCAGATTCCGGTTTGGGAATTGCTTGGCTTGAAAAATACTCCATTACCACCTTGCACCTTTACAATTGCTATGGGAGCTCCCGATGTGATTCGTCAGAAAGTGAAAGAAGCTTCCGGTTTTACCATGATAAAAGTTAAGCTTGGTGGTGAACACGACAAACAAATTATAGATACTATTCTTGATTGTACCGAAACTAAACTTTGTGTGGATGTGAATCAGGGCTGGAAAGATCCCGATTTTGCACTCGATATGATCCACTGGCTGGCTGAACGAAATATTGTTTTTGTAGAACAACCGTTGTCAAAATCTGACAAGCAAGGTCAGCAATGGCTATTTCAAAAATCACCCCTCCCGATTATCGCCGATGAAGCTGTGCAGACCATTGAAGATATAGATGCTGTAAAAGATTTTTACCACGGAATAAATGTGAAGTTAATGAAATGTGGTGGAATTTCACCCGGATTGGCTATGGTAAGAAAAGCAAAGTCGCTGCAAAAGTTGGTGTTGATTGGAAGTATGTCTGAAACTTCCTGCGGTATAATGGCAGCGGCACAATTGTCATCGCTTGCCAATTGGGTTGATCTGGATGGACCGTTGCTGGCATCAAACAATCCTTTCGAAAATGTTGATTATAAGAATGGAATCCTGCAGATTTAATTGCAGGTATTAACAACAAGACTTAACTGTTGATCAGTTTTTGCATCAAATGAACATCCAGAAACCGGTCAAATTTTTTCCCTGCTTTTTTCATGACGCCGATATGCTCAAAGCCAAGTTGTTCATGTATGTGAATGCTGCTCAGGTTTCCTTCGGTGATTCTGGAAATAAGATTAGTTAATCCTGCTCGTTCACCTTCGAGAGCAATAACTTCAACCATTCTTTTCCCTACACCTTTTCCCCGATGATTTCTGTCGATGTACACCGAAACTTCAGCAGTTCCGTCATAAGCGCACCGATCGCTCCATTTCGATAAGGAAGCAAATCCAATTACCTGAGATTCTATTTCGGCAACTATAACCGGATGTTTTTCATCGTGGTGAAGAAACCACTGCATTCGTTCTTCTACAGTTTTTGTTTCAGTGTCGAAAGTTGCCGTGGTATTTAAGATAGCATCATTATAGATGTCTGTGATACGCAAAATGTCGTTGGCTGTCGCGGGACGAATAGATAACATAGAAAGGAATTCTTTTGATTGGTTATAGATACAAATATATTAAAAGGAACATAAAATGGGAAACAGTTTTTAACTAGGAGTTTTGCTCTTCCAGTTTTTTAATTCTGTTTAATTCCAGTTTTTCAAGAATTTCTGGCCAAAGCAGATCATAAGGAATTACCTCTAGCGTTTCGAGTTCACTTTGTTCACCAAGATGTGACTCTTTCAGTTTTGCAAAAAATTTCAGAGAAATTTGTGCTGTTTTCTTAGGATCAAAATCATAATGGATCATTACCAGGAGCATTTTTATGAAGTAATAACTCCGGGGATTTTTATCCTTGCGAATATATCGCGATGCATATAGTTTCAATGATTCGGCTTTATCAAGCAACTTTTCGTAGTCTCCCAGATTTATAAGGATGATTGTCTGCGCAACTATAATTGACAGGTTATAACCTGCTTTATCTTTGGTAAATAAAGGCACTTCATTAATGAACCTGAAGACATTAAATTTTTTGTGGAATTTTGAATTCACCGGCAGTGCATAACTTAAAAATGACTCGAAAATTTTCCACTTTTCCTGATTCTGACCGGGGTAGGAAGTGTAACTGGGGTGATTGATAACCTGATTGTAGATTTCTGCAGCTTTCTCATAGTTGCGGGTGTGCAAACTCAACAGAAAGTAATATTCCAGGAAGATCAGCCAGTTTAGCGTACCCGAATTAAAGAGAACCATACACTCAGCAGCATATTTACTTCCGTTTTCATAGTCGCGTAAGTGCAAACAACCATTCAGTTTATGCAGGTTCATTTCACCTAATCTCACTTTCTGGATTAAGTGCGGATTCGATTTCAGATAATTTTCACACTCTTCAGCAAGCGCAATAGCGGCTTTGAAATTATCGGCACTTTCAAAATAACGAAGTCCGACCCGGTACATATTTATTCTGGTTGTATATGTATCGTATTCATTTACAGTTTCTTGTAGTTGATTGTAGTATTTTCGGGTGATAGTTGCCAGTTCATCTTTATTGGCCATTGACGTGACAACTTCCAGGATGATTAGCTGATTTAATTCTTCAGCCAGTAATTCAGCTTCCAATACTTTCACATTAGCTTGAAGTTCATTATTGTATTTTTCGAAGTTCTTCACCGAACCACTGAAACTACTTAAGTACCTCAAAAGCCTGAGATTGATGATTGAGATATCAGTAAAATAATATTTTTTACATTCCGAAAGTGAAAGTTTTAGGTGCTCACTGCCCGATAAATGCTTGTTTTGAAGTAATAATATGGTGCCGGCAAGCAAATTCTTACATGCAGAATAATAAGCCTTATCGTAAGAACTTTTAAATTTTTTCTCCGTATCAAGTTGAAATATCATGTTCACCAGACGGTCTTTAGCTCGCGATTTTAGCATATCGAAAGTCTTGTCTCCCAATGGTTTACCATAGATATCCTGGATGGCCTCTTCATCATCTTTCCAGGCTTTCTTACCTAATCCCTCAATCAATTTGAGGTACTTCATGCCTCCCGCTTCCGAGGATTTTATCTCCAGATATCGATTGTTTTTAGTGAAATCTGTTACTAATGAAGAGATTTCTTGCAAAATTTTAATAGACATAGTGCTTTCGGAACGTTTTTAGCCCTGTAAATGTAACTAAATTATTTTAATCTGGTACAAGTACCCCGAAATCAGGTGTTACTGGCATTCAAAAAATGATACCTGATAAACATATGTCTCACACTAATTTTACAAACGCAAAACAATGGTAGATCTATTAATTGCCATCCTAATATCGTTAGGATGTTCAGTATCTCACAGTGCAACTGAAGATGAATTACGTGCAAACCATACCTCAGAGTATGACAGAGCCGTAGAAATCATTCACACAGGTGAATTCACCTATGATGGAGGTGGAGTTGTAATCCTGGAAACAGGCGGTGACTGATTAAGAAAAAATTAACTCGAACTAAAACAGGGAGGGTCTCAATATCTAACGGGGGGTTAGTTTTGAGATATACTCCCTGTTATTTTTTTATACCTACCCCAGGCTAACTTTTACCTAAAATAGCCGGAAAGGAAATATCACCGTATCTTTGTAGTATAAAATTTCTACATCATGATTACGGTTAAGTCGTTCTGTTTCAATTCCTTTGAGGAAAACACCTATGTTTTATCTGATTCAACAGGTGAATGCGTTATTGTTGATCCCGGTTGCATGATGCAGGATGAGGAAGTTGAATTGGCTCACTATATTGACGGGCATCATCTCAGACCTGTACGATTATTGAATACACATTGTCATATCGATCATATCTTAGGAAACCGTTTTGTGGCTTCCCGCTATCAATTGGGTTTGGAAATACATGAAGGTGAAATTCCGGTATTGGCTTCTTCAGATCAGGTTAGTAAAATGTACCAAATTGCATTGAATCCCTCACCACAGCCATCCGCATATTTGAAACCGGGGCAACTTATAAAATTCGGGGCTTCGGAATTGCAAATTTTGTTTACTCCCGGACATAGCCCGGGAAGTGTTTCGTTTTTTTCAAAGGCAGATCAGTTTGTAGTATCCGGTGACGTGCTTTTTGAAAGGAGTATTGGCCGCACCGATCTTCCCGGTGGGAATTATGATACGTTAATAGAATCAATCGTTAAGGAATTAATTCCTTTGGGAGATGATGTTGTAGTGTACTCCGGACATGGAAATCCAACAACTATTGCAGCTGAAAAAAGATTCAATCCTTTTTTAAGAGAGCATGCTCAGAATTTTTGATTCAACTTCAGGCGAATCCCAAATTTTTTCAATGTTAGGTAATCCCATCACCTGATCCATAATCTGATCCTGCTTCTTACCACGGCTCAATGCCTCACTATATGGAAATTCATTGAATGTAACCATTGTATAAAGAGGCACCCACTTTTCAGGATGTTTATCAAAAATTCGCGCTTCAATTTTCTTTCGCAGGAGAAAATCAGGATGACCTACCAAATCCCTCATTTCATAAAAGTTTGCAACAGCCAGATCCGCTATTGCATCACTGTTTGGTTTTCGTTGCAATTGATATTCCGGCATTATTTTACTCCAATCATGCTGGTGTTTTACAATGAGGTCATTCAATTCCACACAATCTTCAAAACCGCAATTCATTCCTTGTCCGTAAAAAGGAACAATGGCATGTGCAGCATCTCCGATTAACGCAACCTGATTTTTCCAGGTCCATGGAAAACATTTTACCGTCATCAAAGAACCTGTTGGATTGTTGAAGAAATCATCTTCCAAAGTTGGCATCAGTTCATATGCATCCGCAAATACTTCTTTAAAGAATGCAGAAACTTTTTCTTTGGAATTTAATTGAGCGAACGAAGGATTCCCTTCAAACGGAAAGAATAACGTGCAGGTAAAACTTCCATCCATATTTGGAAGTGCTATCAGCATATAGCCTCCGCGTGGCCAGATGTGCAATGCATTTTTATCGAGTTGATGTGTTCCATCAGCAGCAGGAGGGATGGTTAATTCTTTATAACCATGTTCCAGATAAGATTGCGAGTAATTGAAACGGTCTGTGAAAAGTAAGCTTAATCTGCCGGCTGAATATGCACCATCGGAACTGATAATAAGATCAGCAGTTAATGTTTGTTTGTGACCGGTTACGATGTTCTCAAAGGATGCAATATTTTTATCGAGATCGACATGTGTACATCTTTCATTGTAGTGAATTGTGGCGCCACTTTTTTCAGATTCATCCATCAATACACAATTCAATCCACCACGTGACACTGAATAAATTGCCTGTCCTTCTTTTCCATAAGCCTGATAATTGATGTTCCCGTCCTGGTGATGAATCATTCGGCCTGCCATTGGAATGGCGACCTTGCGAACTGCATCACTCAGACCGACTCCATTGAGCCCACGCCAGCCTCTTTCAGAAAGCGCCAGATTAATAGAACGGCCGGCAGAAATTTTGTCTTTTCGCATATCCGGACGACGTTCGAAAATTTCAACTTTGTAACCGTGCTTGGTCAGGTAATTCGAAAGTAAAGAGCCTACAAGTCCTGCACCAATAAGCAGCACTTTTTTTTCAGATGGATTCATGATTCTTATTTAACTTGTGTTGTGGTTTCTTTTATTGCCTGTTCAAGTAGCACACCGAAGCGGTAAACATCTTCAAAGCTGTTGTACATAGGAACAGGGGCAACTCTGATTACATCCGGGTGTCTCCAGTCGGAAATTACTCCATGATTGGAAATGTACTGATGCAATTCTTTTCCGTTTTTTTCTATTACTAAAGATAACTGACAACCTCTGTCTGCCGGAGTTATAATTTTAATAGCATTCAGATCTTTGCATTTTTCATTGATCTGATGAATTACATATTCGAGATAACCGGTGAGATTTTTACTCTTGGAAATTAATTTATCCATTCCTGCTTTTTCAAATAAATCCATAGATGCACGTAATGCAGCCATAGAAAATACAGGAGCATTACTCAATTGCCATCCGTCGGCACCTTTGCGGGGAATGAATTTCTCTGGCATTGTAAATCTGGTGTCGGGATCATTTCCCCACCAGCCCGAAAACCTGGGCAGCGATTCATTGTTTGCATGTTTATCGTGGACAAACACGCCTCCTACGGCACCAGGACCTGCATTCAAATATTTATAAGAACACCAAGCGGCAAAATCTACACCCCAATCATGGAGTTTTAATTCCACATTGCCGGTAGCATGTGCCAGATCGAATCCAACCATTGCTCCTGCTGCATGTCCTGCTTCTGTAATTGCTTTCATATCGAAAAGCTGACCGGTGTAATAGTTCACTCCACCAATCATTACCAGGGCAAGTTCATCACGATGTTCCTGAATGGTGGCAAGAATATCTTCGGTACGGTGAAAGTTTTCACCCGGACGAGGTTCAAGTTCAATAAGTGCTTTAGATGGATCAAACAGTTTAGAGCTTCCTGCATGAAAAGCCGCCTGAGATGCCAAGGCATACCTGTCAGAAGAAAAAGGACCTTTCTCAAATATTATCTTGTAACGTTTTGCATCGGGACGGTAAAAAGATACCATCAATAAATGCAAATTCGTAGTTAAAGAATTCATTACAACTACCTCATGCGCAAGTGCACCTGTAATAGCTGCTGTACTGGTTCTTAAGAATTCATGGTAAGGAAACCAGGGATGACGCGCATGCATATGTCCTTCAACACCAAATTCATTCCAGTCATCAAGCTCTTCGAGAATGTATTTGCGGGAAATTTTTGGCTGAAGACCAAGAGAATTACCACAAAAATAGATGGTGTTTTTTCCTTGGTGTTGCGGAAAAAGAAACTCATTCCGAAAATCTTTCAGGATATCTTCCTGATCCATTTTCAGGGCAAAATCTTCATTAAATTGGTATTGCATGGCTTAATTATTAAAATGCAAATAAAAACAACATATTTTCAGGAAACAATAACAAATATCAGGCGAAATGGAATCCTATTACCAGTAATGCCTGAATAGCCATGGCTCCATCGACAACAAAAATAAATGCGTTTCTGTTTTCCTGCGGATGAGCTCTTATGATTATTAAAGCTGTGATAAATGCTGATGAAAGCAATGCTGCTTTATAAGCATAGTTAGTGAGGTTAGGATCCATAAAGATCAGCATTGCAAAAATTGACATGGCTACCAGACTTATGATTCTTGTTCCGGTGAAACCAGCACTTCTTGCAATTGTTCTAACGCCTTCCATTTTATCGGATTCCAGATCTTTCAGATCAAAGATGGTAGTTAATGCATAAATGAATAAGAACCGGCGGACCAGCATCCAAATCATTGGTTCGCCGAAAATTTGATCTGCATTCTCCGATAAGGGTAATAAACAGGTTGCTAAAGTCCAGATTACAGAAAGAAGTATATTTTTGATTATCAGACTATTGCGCAATCCCGGTATTCTCTTGTCTCTGATTCTTAATGGCATCATGTAGGCAATTGAAAAAATTGCTGTTAAAGCAAAAACCACAAGTTGATGAATATGAAGTTGCGTGAGAAAAATAAAGGAAGCAAAAAGGGAAAACGCTGCCAGTGAAAGATGCAATTTTCGCCCTGAAATCGTGACTCCGGTCAATCGCTGTTTTTCACCGGGTTGAATGTCGATGGTTAGTCGTGAAGCATTGTAAATGAATAAAGTAGCGAAAAAGATAAGACTGATTGAGGCGAAATTGGTAGCAGAATCTGCAATTATAACAGTCTCGAATCCCAGCAAAACACTACAGCACGCAACAAATAATTGCGAGTGGTTTAAAAAATCAGATAATTTAGTCGTTGCCAAGAATAAGTATAAGAGCAGTAATTCCGACGGCGAATCCTATTCCACCTCCAATCATACTCTGTTTGATTTTAATGTTTCTGGATTTCTTTTCATATCCGGCAAGAAAAGCTTCGGAATGAACGTTTGCACGCTCACTTTTAGGTAGTTTAGGATTAAATCGTCCCACAATAGTGGCATAAACCAATGGAACAGGGAGGCCATAGAAACCAACAATACTGCCTGCTACACCTGAAGCCACACCGCCCACGGTATTTAAAGGTTTTTTATAAATAGCCATGGCATGTTGTTCACCCTTAATATAATCTCTAACTTCTTCGGCAGGTGGGTCATCGCCGGTAATAGTATCAGGGGTGTAGATAATCTCTTCGGTCCCGTTATCCCTTATGATGGAAAAGATATTGTAAATTTCGGCATGGCGGGTTACTTCCCCGGAAGCACCTTCAGGGCGGTAGACAATTTGGTCACCTCTGACTTCGGCTGTGGTAAATCGTTTTTCTTTACCATTCATATACAGGAGTTTGCCCTGTGCCAGCGAATTGCAGGCAATGAAAGTGCTAAAAATGAGGATGGAAATCGACCGGCAGTATTTCATAAGATCACAATATCCTGTAAAACTACGAAAATGGTTCGTTTTATTGTTCAGAAAGGGCTATAAATTTTGAACAAAATGAGGCACTTAATGTTTCTAATGCAGTTGATTCAAATTTCTGGGAAAATTAGTTCCGTTTGAGTAGTTTTGTACACCTTAAAAACCCGTCAATATCTAAGAATAAAAATTATGGCCTATTACAGTTTTGATGAACGACACAACGGACCAAGCCGTACACAACTTGATGAAATGCTTCGTACCAGTGGTGCTGCAGATTTAAATGATCTGATCAGTAAAACTATTCCCGCATCAATCCTGCTTCAGGGTGATATGGATCTTGAAGAATCTTATTCTGAGTTTGAATAATTTTCGAAATTAAAGGATACATCTCAAAAGAATAATGTTTTTAAAAGTTATATTGGTTTAGGATATTTTAATACCTTAGTTCCCGTAGTTATTCAACGCAATATTTTTGATAAT
>CAUJFJ010000291.1 GCA_963169675.1 Bacteroidota bacterium | reverse complement strand
AAAGTACTTTACCGGCCGACAAAATTACCACCTTAGTCGATACAATAATCGTGGCCGGGCGATTAAATCGAAAACTGCAACTGAAGGAAGCTGCACCATATTTTAATACATTAAATAATACCTTCCCGCAGCAGATCGTGTAAATGGATAAATCCTTGATATTTATCCCCTTCTACAACAACCAGAGATGTAATATTAAATTGCTTCATAATTTGAAGGGCAGCCACGGCCATCATTGCAGGCTGAGCGGTTTTAGGGTTCACCGACATCATGTCTGATGCTTTAACAGCTTGCAAGTCAGTGCTTTTGCCGAACATTCGGCGCAAATCACCATCTGTAATTATTCCCAAGAGTTTTTCGTTCTCAACTACAGCAGTCACGCCCAATCTTTTAGAAGAAATTTCCATGATCACATTACTCATAGAATCAGTGGGTGAAACGGCTGGTTTTTGGTTATTTGGAAAGATATCGGCAACTTTCAGATAGAGTCTTTTTCCCAATGCACCTCCGGGATGGAAACGGGCAAAGTCGCTGCTGGTGAACCCTTTACAATCGAGCAAACAGACTGCCAACGCATCTCCCATGGCTAATTGAGCGGTTGTGGAGCTGGTTGGAGCCAGGTTATTGGGACATGCTTCGCGGGAAACCGAGGTATTCAGAAAATAATTGGAATTGGTAGCCAAGAACGATTGCGGATCACCCGCTATGGCAATCAGCTTATTACCACCATTTTTAAGAAGTGGCACTAACACTTTAATTTCCGGTGTATTTCCGCTTTTGGAGATAACAATCACCACATCATGTTGTTGAATAATGCCCAAATCGCCATGAATGGCATCGGCGGCATGCATAAAAACAGCCGGAGTGCCTGTAGAATTGAGGGTTGCAACAATTTTCTGCGCAATAATGGCACTTTTACCAATCCCGGTAATTATTACCCTTCCTTCAGAAAAATGTATTAATTTTACACTCTCAATAAAATCCCCGTTTATAAATGTTTTTAGCGTCTTGACTGACTCTGCTTCGATGTCGATGGTTCTTAAGGCCATTTCGACTATTTCCTGATCTGATTTCAAATTAAAAAAAATTAACTTTGAATTAATTCGTTAGAATTGTATAAATTTATAGTGCAAAAATAATAATAATAAAGAGAGAGTTGAATGAGTATGCTTGTAGAGGAAAGTGCGTTATTAACCAGTTTACAGAAATTTTTCGGTTACGAATCATTTAAAGGAGACCAGGAAGCCATTATTAAGAATGTGCTTGAGGGTAATGATACCTTCGTGATTATGCCAACCGGCGGTGGTAAATCGATGTGTTACCAGTTGCCTGCATTGTTGAGCGAAGGTACAGCAATTGTAATATCCCCGCTTATCGCCCTGATGAAAAATCAGGTGGATGCCATCAGAGGTTTTGGCTCTGATGAAGGAATTGCGCATTTTCTGAATTCATCCTTAACCAAAGCAGAAACGCTTCAGGTGAAGAAGGATATTATGAAGAAGAAAACGAAGCTGCTGTATGTAGCTCCGGAATCGCTTACCAAAGAAGAGAATGTTGCTTTCTTAAAAGAGATTAAAATTTCCTTTTTTGCGATTGATGAAGCACATTGTATTTCAGAATGGGGTCACGACTTCCGTCCTGAGTACCGTCGCCTTCGCCCAATTATTGAACAGATAGGTAAATTACCAATCATAGCATTAACAGCTACTGCAACTGAAAAAGTGCAGATGGATATTCAGAAAAACCTGAATATGCTGAATGCAAAAATATTTAAGTCATCATTTAACCGTCCGAATCTTTATTATGAAGTTCGTCCGAAGGTTGATGTGATGAAAGAGATCATCAAATATGTAAAAAACAATTCCGGAAAATCGGGAATCATTTACTGTTTGAGTCGTAAAAAAGTTGAAGAAGTTGCTTCTACTTTAACAGTCAATGGCATTAAAGCGCTTCCATACCATGCAGGATTAGATGCAACTGCACGTGCCCGTCACCAGGATATGTTTTTGATGGAAAAATCGGATGTTATTGTCGCGACTATTGCTTTTGGTATGGGCATCGACAAGCCGGATGTGCGTTTCGTTATCCACCACGATATCCCTAAAAGTCTGGAAGGTTATTATCAGGAAACAGGCCGCTCGGGGCGGGATGGCCGCGAAGGTAAATGTGTAGCATTCTACAGTTATAAAGATATTGAAAAGCTGGAGAAGTTCATGAAAGGCAAGCCTGTTGCAGAACAGGAAATTGGCAAGCAATTGCTTGTCGAGACTGTTGCTTACGCGGAAACTTCAGTATGTCGTAGACGTGTTTTATTACACTACTTCGGCGAGCGTTACGAACAGGACAATTGTCACAGCTGCGATAACTGCCTTCATCCTAAAACGCAGATTGAAGCACAGGATGAAGTACAGTTGCTATTGGATACTGTAATTGCCGTAAAAGAAAAATTTGCTGCTGAACATGTAGTGAATGTACTTACCGGAAAAGAAGATCAGACTGTCAAATCATACGGACACAACAAACTCGAGGTATTTGGTGAAGGTGCTGAAAAGGATATTAAATTCTGGACAGCCGTTATTCGCCAGACTTTACTTGCGAATTTTCTATCCAAAGACATCGATAACTACGGACTTTTAAAAATCACTCCGGAAGGAAAAGAATATCTGAATAATCCAACATCATTCATGATCACTCAGGATCATGATTATGATGATACAGAAAGTGAAGATGATGATGAACCATCAGGTTCAGGTGGTGGAAGTGCAGCTGATGCAGAACTTTTTGCAATGCTAAAAGACTTATGTAAAAAAGTTGCCAAGCAGAAAAACGTTCCTCCTTTCGTAGTCTTCCAGGAAACTTCTCTTGAAGAAATGGCTATTCAGTATCCGATTACCATGGATGAACTGAAAAACATCAGCGGTGTTGGCCCGGGTAAAGCACAGAAATTTGGAAAGCCATTCATAGAACTCATCTCTAAATATGTTGAGGAAAATGAAATCGACCGTCCAATGGATTTGGTTGTTAAATCGGTTGTCAATAAAAGCGGACTTAAAGTTTATATCATCCAGAATATCGATCGCAAACTTTCACTCGACGATATTGCAGATGCCAAAGGAATCACCTTAACGGAGCTCATCAATGAAATTGAGAGTATCGTTTCATCAGGAACTAAAATCGATATCAATTACTACCTCAATGAGGTAATCGATGAAGAACGTCAGGATGAAGTATATGATTATTTCCGAACTGCGGAAACCGACTCCATAGAGGATGCGATGCGGGAACTAAGGGAAGAAGAATATTCCGAAGACGAAATCCGGATGATGCGGATTAAGTTTATGAGCGAAATGGCTAATTAAACAAAAGAGGCGCACTGGATAGTGCGCCTCTTTTGTTTAAATGATAGATTATAGATGATAAATGATAGATGGGGCGCATGAAAAATTAAGGATTAACGATTAAGGATTAAGGATTTTTTTTGTTTCTGCTCTGAAGGAACAAATCTTTGAATTCTATTCAGATTCTAATCTTCGTTCACATTTTGAATCTCCTTCTCATTCTGTCCTGGCTTTGTTACTTTTTGCTTGACCAGCCTTCGACTACGCTCAGGCTTTCTACGAAAAAACTGAATTGTAAAAAAAGGCGCGATT
>CAUJFJ010000290.1 GCA_963169675.1 Bacteroidota bacterium | reverse complement strand
TTGTTGTGGAACTCTGAAGTAAAATGGTTTGCCAAATCATCGGGAACCACCAGTGATAAAAGCAAGTTTATTCCAGTAACGGCAGAAGCACTTGAAGAGTGTCATTTTAAAGGTGGAAAAGATTTGCTTTCTATCTATTGCAATAATCACCCTGAAACAGGACTCTTCAATGGAAAACTGTTATCATTGGGAGGGAGTCACCAAATCAATTCCTTTAACAACGATTCTTTTTACGGTGATTTATCAGCCATACTTATTCAAAATCTACCTTTCTGGATTCAGTTATTCCGAACTCCTGAAATTTCAATTGCCTTAATGGATGAATGGGAGTCGAAGATCATGCGGATGGCTGAAGCGACCTTAAGGGAAGATGTAACCAACATCTCAGGTGTGCCTTCGTGGACCCTTGTTTTGTTACATAAAATCCTTGATCTGACCGGTAAAAAGGATATTACTGAAGTATGGCCGAATCTGGAATTATTCATTCACGGAGCTGTGAATTTTGAGCCTTACCGGGATCAGTTCAAAAAACTAATTCCGAATCCGGCAATGAATTATTATGAAACTTATAATGCATCTGAAGGATTTTTTGGAATACAGGATCAGCATGGATCCGATGAAATGCTTTTGATGCTCGACTATGGAATATTTTATGAGTTCATTCCTGCCGATCAGTTGAATTCGGATAATCCGAAAACGTTGACACTGGAACAGGTTGAAACAGGTAAAAATTATGCAATTGTAATTACAACCAATGCCGGACTATGGCGCTACAAAATTGGTGACACCGTTACCTTTACTTCGCTGCATCCTTTCCGTATTAAAATAACAGGGCGGACTGCACATTTCATCAATGCTTTTGGTGAGGAATTGATAGTGGAAAATGCAGAGAAAGCAATTTCAGAAGCATGCCGAAAAACTGGTGCCGTTATCAGAGAATATACAGCTTCGCCATTATTTTTCAGTGCGGGATCATGCGGTGCTCATGAATGGCTGATTGAATTTGAATCGTTGCCGGTTGAAATCGATATATTCACGGAGGCACTCGACCAGGAACTGAAAAACGTGAACTCCGACTACGAAGCCAAGCGTTATAAAGATATGGCTCTAAGGCCTCCAATCGTTCGTGCATTGCCATACAATACTTTTTATCAATGGTTAAAAATGAAAGAAAAACTTGGTGGCCAGCATAAAGTCCCCAGGTTATCAAACGACCGCAAAGTAGCCGATGAAATTTTGTCATTTACATCGCAGTTGTATTCATGAAAAATTTAATACTGGCATTTTTTATTTGTAATCTGACAACCATTGTCGCGGCTCAGAATTATGAAAAGCTTTTTACGCTTCCCATGGGAGAAAACCGCTTTACAACAGATCCCATTGGTAACATTTATTTATTCAGCCAGGGCGATATCACTAAACTCGATCGTACCGGAAAAGAAGTAGGGAAGTATTCAACCCGTGAATTCGGTGATATCAGTTATGTTGATGCCAGCAATCCGATGAAAATATTAGTCGTGTTTGCATCCTTTTCAAAAGCTGTTATTCTTGATGCCGGTATGGCTTCAAACAGCATTTTTGATTTGAATATTCAGGGAGCGCCATTCGTGAAATTAATTTGTACTTCCCGGTCGGATGGTTACTGGATATTTGATCCGGTAGCTAAAAAGATAAAGCGTTTCAATGATCAATCAGGCATTTTGCAGGAAGGCACCGAACTACGTCAAATCAGCGATGAACCATTGGCTCCGGTATGGATTGGTGATTCCGGAAAATGGTTGTTGTTAAACGTTCCGGATTATGGAATTCTGGTATTCGATAGTTTTGGAACCTATTTTAAGACCTTGCGCCCCGGAACTAAAGGACAAATTCAAGCCTCTGGAGATGATGTTTTGTACAAAGAAGGGGATAAGATTCAGCAAATTTCCATTTCCTCCGGTATCACCAAAACCTTCATAATTCCTGAAAATGAGGCTTCTGATGAATTTCGCATAGAAGGAAACAGGCTGTTAATCAGCCATCAGAAAAACCTTACTGTATATAGTTATTGAAACAACCGATTTAATTTGTATTTTCGGGGCACCCTAATTTCATATTTTCAAACTAACTTCTGATCATGCATATTGCCGTTGCCGGAAACATTGGATCCGGAAAAACCACGCTGACCACACTACTGGCCAAACATTTCAAATGGGAACCACATTATGAAGATGTTGATGATAATCCTTATCTGAACGATTTCTATGAAGATATGCAACGCTGGTCGTTCAATCTCCAGATTTACTTCCTGAATTCGCGCTTCGGGCAGGTTGCACAAATCATGAAAACCGGGAAAACCATTATTCAGGATCGTACCATTTATGAGGATGCCAATATTTTCGCACCCAACCTGCATGCTATGGGTCTCATGACAACCCGCGACTTCAAAAATTATCAGGAGCTTTTTAATCTGATGGTGGAATTTATTAAACCGCCGGATTTATTAATTTACCTCCGCGGTTCGGTTCCATCACTGGTAAAGCAGATTGAAAAACGTGGTCGCGCCTATGAAAATTCTATTCGTATCGATTACCTCCGTCGTCTGAATGAACGCTACGAAGCATGGATTTCAACTTACGAATTTGGTAAGATGCTGGTAATCGACATCGATGAAATTAATTTTGCTGAAAATCCTGAGCACCTGGGTATGATCGTGAATAGGGTGAATGCTGAATTGCACGGATTATTTTAGTAATACCAGTTGCTTCATCGTTTCGACACCATCTGAACCCATAATCCGGATCAGATAAATTCCATTTGGAAATAAAGCAAAATCCATGGTAATTTCTTCACCTGCAATGAGGGAAGTTTGATTCATCCGCTGAATTATTCTGCCGGTATAATCTGTAACTGTAATCACCGCATCCTTACTTTCTGCTGCCACCAGATGAATTAAACCGGAAGAAGGATTTGGGTATATTTTCCAGTCATTTTTTGCTTGCAATTCACCGATTCCTGTTGGGGTGTTGCATAGTTTTACCATCCAGAAATCGCCGTTTCCTTTCATGTTTTCCGATACATACCCGCCGGAATCCGCCATGGTTAAATTCACCACCACAAAACAATCGGGACCGGATGGAATAGCGGTTCCCAGTTCATCATGACCATAGGTAAATATGGTTTTATCCCACAGAAATGTTCCTACGGAATCGGTTTTCACTACCCATGTTTGTTCAATACCGAGATTTGGTTCTGTTTTATTGCCATCAGCTGGGGAGTATGATTCACCACTTATTAAAAATCCGCCATCCGCTAATTCCACTAGTCTGCTTATGTCATCAATTTCAGAACCACCAAAAGTGCGATCCCAGAGTTTATTGCCACTTGCATCAAGACGAACCATCCAATAGTCGCTTCCGGCAGGAGTAGGATCGTGATTCGGTTCTGACTTGTCACCTGAGGCCTCTGAAAAGGATTGTCCGCCTAATAAGAACCCACCATCAGATACCAGAATCATATCGAATAACCAATCGGTATAATTACCACCCAAAGTCTTATCCCAAACTTTGTTCCCCTGGGCATTGACTTTCACTACCCAATAGTCCCAGTTCCCCTGACTAGGTTGTGTTTTATCGCCTCCCGGATTTGATTTTGAATATCCACCTACCAAAATACCTCCATCAGCAGTCAAGCAGGCAGCTGTAGCAAAGTCATCTTCGAGACCACCAAAACGACGATCCCATAGCTTAACCCCGGAAGCATTTGTCTTCACCAACCAGTAATCCCATGCACCTTGATTGGCTTGAGTTTTATCGCCGCTGATTCCTGAGAAGGAAGATCCTGCCAGTAGGTAACCCCCATCCGCAGTTTGATTGACGCTGTTTAATATATCAAATGAGGTTCCGCCAAATCTTTTGTCCCACTGTTTAATTCCTGCTGCATCCGTTTTAACTATCCAATAATCGTTGGAAGCAAGTGTTGGATCCCAGTTTGGTTCTGTTTTGTCTCCGGAAATTCCTGAAAAAGTTTGACCACCAAGCAGATAACCGCCATCCGCAGTGCGCACATAATCCATGAGTTCCTCGCTTCCCGAACCACCATAGGTTTTGTCCCATAATTTCGGACCATCAGAAGCCGCTTTGAGTATCCAGAAATCTGCTGAATTGTAACTCGTATCGCGGTTGTCTTCGGTCTTATCACCAGTAATTCCGGAAATAGATGATCCTGCAAGAAAAAAGGTGCTGTCTGGTAACTGTTCAAATCCTGTTATTATATCATCATAAGTACCACCAAAGCGAATATCCCAGAGCTTGGAGAATGGCGGTGATTGGGCCTGTAATGAAGCAGAATATCCAAGTAAAAGGAGTAATAAATATTTTTTCATGACGATCTTATGTTAAAAGACACAATAAATTTACAAATAATACCGATAATGAACCATAAAATAAAATTATTTCGCTGAATTGCTGCTACTTGTATTCTTTTTCACATTTTACCTGTTATTCAGGAATAATTTTTATCTTGAACCCGTGAATCGCACATTTTGATACGATTCGCACCTAATTTGAATTATTATGATTAGCATGGCCAAAAAAGAAAAATTTCAAATTGAATTTGAAATGCATTGTTCGCCAAGAATATTATTTAATTATTTAAGTACGCCTTCCGGTTTATCGGAATGGTTTGCCGATGACGTGATAGTTAAGGATGGTGTGTATACTTTTAAGTGGACAGGAACGGAATCGCATGCTAAGGTTGTGCATAAAAGAGATCACCAGTTAATCAGATTTAAATGGATTGATGAAACCGATGATTCTTTTTTTGAATTTGAAGTTCTAACAGATGATCTTACTTCTGATGTTGCTTTACTTATTACTGATTTCTCCACACCGGATGATCAGGAAGAAACGAAGCAATTATGGGATACCCAATTGCATAATCTTAAACAAATAATTGGTTCCTGAGTTTAGTATAAATCTAAGACTGTACGTACAAAAAGCAGTACCTTACTTTTTAAAGTTTCAGATTCATCAAATGGAATTTTAATAGCTGTTTTCAGAAAAGTTTGTCTGCGATCATGGGTCAATTTTATTTCCTGAAGAAATTCTTCAGCAGGCACAAAATTGGGTCTTTCTAAGAAATGCTCCCACTGATTTTCATTACTGCATACTAAAAGCTCAGGGAAGGTTTTCCTTAACTGAAAAATAAATTCCCGGACATCCATTTTGTCGTAACCGAATCCGGAAATATGGAACGTCACAGAAAAATAATTCCCCCACCAAACCAGGGTTCGGAAGGCAAACAACTGGTCTTTTTGAAATGTGGCAGGATGATCGAGTATAAACCAGGGAAAGCCCAAATAATTTTCGCCGCGGCTTATTTTGCCTCGTTTTTGGAATGCTGACTCAGGTATTTTGTGAACATAATCAACAGCAGTTTGTTGAATATGAGCCTCTATATCTCCCAGTATATCAATAATATGGTCAGACAATTGACGTTTCTTAAGGAATATTTCCCGATCAGACAGGAAACGGAGATCATCGTCGTTCAGGCTTAAATTCGTATCTTTCGGGCTCATAATTCATGGTAAAGATAGTGCTCTGTTCAGTATCTGCCAATCACAACCAAAAAGAGGAATCCGTCATCAAGTGAAAAAGCTTTACAAACTGGTTTTTGTCTCCTTCCTGGCTCCCTTTGCTGCTACATTTTTTGTAGTCTTGTTTGTTCTGTTAATGCAGTTTTTGTGGAAGTATATTGATGATCTGGTAGGAAAAGGGCTTGAGTGGTATGTCATCGGAGAATTGCTGTTTTATGCTTCTGCAACATTAGTACCACTTGCTTTGCCCTTGGCCATTCTGGTATCTTCCATCATGACTCTTGGAAACCTTGCCGAGCATTATGAACTGGTAGCTGCCAAATCGGCCGGAATCCCGCTACAGAAAATATTACGTCCGCTGCTTGGAGCTGCTTTGGCCATCAGTATTCTGGCTTTCTATTTTTCCAATTATATGTTGCCCTACACCAATTTAAAAATGGGCTCGCTTTTGTATGATGTGAGACAGCAAAAACCTGCATTATACATCAGAGAAGGCATCTTCTATAATGGTATTGATGGTTATTCTATTAAGATCGGGAAAAAGGAATCCGATAACCAGACGTTACATAATGTAATGATCTATGATCATACCGCTCAAAAAGGAAACACGAAAGTGGTTGTTGCTGAAAAAGGGAAAATGGCCATGTCGGATGATGAAAAATATCTGATAGTTACCTTGTTCAACGGAAATAGTTATGAAGAGCAGAAGGAGGGGAGGCCTGGTGAAAGGAATAAAAATCCTTTGTTAAGAAATCAGTTTAACACATATAAAATCAGTTTTGACTTATCTACTTTCAAACTTAATCGTACGAACGAAGATCTTTTCAAAGACAATTACCAGATGTTAAATCTGGACCAGTTAGAAACAGCACTCGATAGTTTTGAAGTACAACTATCTGGTCGGAAAAGTGAAATGCAAAAAACAGTTTCTTCTTATTACATGACTTTTCGTGACAGCTTACTAAATCCACCGGCCAGTAATGAAACCGGCTTCAACAGGCTCGATACCCTGATTACAGATCCGGTATATGAAAGTGCATTAGGTCAGGCACGAAATGTTAAAGCATACTTGACCAGCACAGCCGATGAAATGGATGCCAGAGAAAAATTACAG
>CAUJFJ010000289.1 GCA_963169675.1 Bacteroidota bacterium | reverse complement strand
ACACATGAAAGCACTAATAAAAGTTTTACTTATTGTCTTAACAATAAGCCTGAATTCAGTAGATTACGCAGTGTCGGCTACAAAAACTTGGTCTGGAAATTCAAACAGCGATTGGAACAATTCGGGTAACTGGGTTGGGGGCATAGTCGCAGACTCAAGTGATAATATAGTTCTAAATAGCAACGCTCCTAACAATCTTATTTTAACTCAAAATCAGAAGATCACTAATTTAACCATCAATGGTGATACACTCGATTTGGGTGGTTATACTTTTACAATTACCGGGACTGCTTATTTCAATGGTGGATTGGTAAAAAATGGGGTGTTGAAACCCATCGGTTCTTTGTGTCACTTTGGTGGTGCTACATTGGATGCAAGAATAGAAGCTACATGTGGTTATTTTCACATGAATTCTGGGGTTTACAAAAAGCCGGTTTTTTTGACTTCTACCGGAGCTGCAACTTCAAGCAGTACCTATGGCAATCACTTTGAAGATAGTTTAACAATAACCAATAACGGGGCTGTCTACTTCAATATGGGATCAAGCGGTGAAGACATTTATGATGGTCCGGTAATTTTGTATAATAATTCAAGTAAAGAAATTAGACTGGCTGCAACTGATACCAGCTACTTCAATAATAATATAATTGTAAACGCATCAGGGGGTGTGGAATTTGGTGTTAGTGGTGGTGTAAGTATACTTGCAATTGGAAAAACCATTTCAGTAGGTACTTTCAGTAGCAATTATCTGACGCTTACCAAATTTATACAACTCGGTAGCACAGCACAAACATTAACTTTATCTGGTACCGGAGTTGTTTCGCTAGAAGGTTGTGTTTTTAACGGGAACTTAACTATCAATGCTCCTGGAATACTTACAAAATCCAGTACCTACTATGGCAACACGACATTTAATAGAACGGGATCTGCAACAAATTTTCACAGCTACGGTTTGAATGTATATGCAGGAAATGTGACTTGGGACAATGCAGGAAATTTGGGAAGAATTCGTTTGGCCTCCACTGCTGCGGACACTTATTTAGGAGATGCAACATTCAGTTCATCGGGTGGACAAGATTTGCAAGTGGCATATGTGGGTGATAATACTTTTTCAGGAAACATCACTATCAATAGCAATAAAGTAGTGTTTAACACCAGCACAGGAAAAGTTACTTTTACAGGAACAAACAATCAAACTTTAAATGGAAGCTACAACTTTCCATTTAAAAAACTGGCGATTAACAAATCAGCAGGGACGGTCACAGCAAACACCACTCTGAGTGTAGATGATTCATTGATTTTCATACAAGGAAATTTAATCACCACAAGTACTAACCTACTCACCATGAAGCACGGCTCAACAGCAACTGGTGCTTCTAATAGCAGTTTTGTAAGTGGACCCGTTAAAAAGATCGGGACTAGTGCATTTGAATTTCCTGTAGGAAAATCTAATATTTATCAATCGCTGAGTATTAGTGCACCTTCCACAGCTTCTGATGCTTTTACTTGTGAATACTTTAATTACGGCCAAAATATTTCATCAAGTATAGATACTTCTATCGATATACTTGATAATTGTGATTTTTGGTCCTTAAGCAGAAATGCAGGCAGTACAAATGTTAATGTTACTTTATCCTGGCATGGATCTGATTGTAAGTTCACAGATTCAACCGATATTAGAGTAGCAGGGTATAATGGTGCAAAGTGGTTTAACTATGGACAACAATCATACACTGGAAATAGTTCGCAAGGAAAAGTTACAAATTATTCAAGTATATCCAATTTTAATTACTTTACCCTTGGTTTGGATATTTCAAGGCCAGATTACTTGCCAGCACTTGGGATCTGCGTAGTTCCAACTGGAAAATCAGAAATCTGTTTACCAGCAGATAGTATGAATTTGATCGGTACTTATTGTATAGGTCAAGATTTTACTTTTAAGTTAGATTCAACTGCAATTGAATTTATTAGTAAATTAAATATTGCAAATCAATATTGTGTATTGTGGGATTCTGCCGGGGGTTATTTAGGTGCCATAGACACCTGCCTTACTGAATTAGATTCGGTGAATTATATGTTCAATTCACCAGGTGAATATTATCCAGGTGTTTCTGTAAATAAATACAACTCCGGAACGAAATTATTGCAGGGTGGTTTGGATACCAATTATAAATTGACAATTTCATCACCAACTTATTCCTCAATAACAGGTTCAGGAACCAATCTGATATCTGGAGACACTCTTGATGCCGGATTAGGTTTTATTTCATACTTGTGGAGTACAGGGGACACAACTAGAAAGATACTTGCTATGACATCTGGCCAGTATGTTGTGGAATTAACAGATTCCATAGGATGTGTATCCAATGCATCCATTGATTTAACGATTGATCCCGGTCCTTACAATCCCATATTGACCAACTTGACTGATGTTTCCGTTTGCTCCGAAAACTTATTTAGTATTGATAATTTGACAGTATCTTCGACAAATAGTACTGTAATAATAGATTTTAATGCTCTGATCAACCAAGGTAGCCCCAACGGAACGCCAGTAATTCCAGATTGTTTTCCAGGATGTTCATGCACCACAGAGATTGCCCATTATGAAATAACCAACTATTCATTACTTTCAACCTCAGGCACAATTTCGGTTTCACAAAATTTAACTCCAAATTCTTTCACTGTGAATTGGATAGCACCAGGTTTTACAACCGTAGATATATCAATTGAATATAAAGTTACTTTAGATTGTTCAGTAATACCCCATACTTCAAATGGTGCCCAATACTATTTGACTCAGCAAATGTTTGTAGACGGAACCCTGGTAACAAACCCCACTTTCATTGATGAAATTCACTATCCTTATATTGTTAATGCAAATCCAATAATTGTGGATGGTAATCTGGGGCAGTCTGGTGTTGAAATGATTTTTGAATATAAAAACACCGGATTTACAGATGCGGATATTCTTTTCAAGTTTGATGACATTACTGACTGCTTGGGAACTGCTTACGAGATTGATGAAATAGAGTATTCTAATGATAACATAACATTTTACCCATATGACCCAATTGTAACGCCATGGCAAGCGGCTGTGATTCCTATGAATGGAAGCATTTACATTAAACAAATAATAAATATTTTAGATTGTATCAGCTCATGTGTAGACCGTAAAGTCAATTTTGAATGGAAATGTAATTTGCCCGCACCTCCTTCTGGTCCAGGGTATTGTTCTGAATGTCAAAATGATAATTACCTTACCAATTTCAGTTTTTTGGTTGAAACCCCTTCATTTACAGTTGAACGGGTATTACCTATTTTTGATGATGCTGAATATGACAATACATGTTCAAATGAAGAAGTGGTTTGGAACGTAAAGGTTAAGAATACCAGCACGTATGCTACAATTCCAGAAATCAAACTTACTTTTGCAAATATATATGATATTGAGAGTAGTCTTTCGTTGGTAAGTCAAGCAGATATTCAAATCACCTCGCCCTGTAGTGGTTGTCCAGTTCCTCCAACTATTGTACCTGTTACCACAAGAGCTAATTATCTATGTAATGTAGGAATATCACCTGCATTATCTGAATTTGAAATTATTGTAACCAATATTCCTGCTGATGATGAGTTTGAGTTTCAATTTAAAACTTTTAAGTGTTGCACTACTGAAGCTGAAATGGATGTAATTTTTGATCAAATAAAATATTATAATCAGTGGACGTATGAAGGAAAAGGGGAAACAGCGTGTGGTATCGAGATTTTACCATCTCCATCGGGAAGTGATTTGGATATAAGCGCAAATGGTGGAATAAGTTCACATTCATATACACCTCTTGAAGATATAGACTTGAAAACATTATTTTCTTCTCCAACTGTCAAAGACATGTCTATTGCACCTAATGCAACAGAAGTGATATGTTCCGGGAATAGTAATGGCTATACGTATAGTAGTTATACTTCCTTAATGAGCGTAAATTTGAAAAATCTTGTAGGGGATCTAGAAGATTTACAAGTACTAGGTTTCGATCCTAATGACCCACCACAACCAACATCGTTATTGGAAGTAAAGATTCATTGTGAAATCGGCTTGCTAATGGATATACCTGCAAGTACGTTTATTTCGTCTTCTAATCCGGCTATGTCTTCCACTTGGGAGGATGTTGACGCATGGAAGACCACCTCAAATTTTAGTACAGGTTGCTGCATAGCCGCTGATTATACTTTTTATTTCGATTTTGCAAGTGCTCCCGGGCCTAATCCAATTGAGGATTTTTTTGAAAATGGTATATTTAATTTTGAGTTGAGAGCTTGTTGTCCAACAAATTTAGCACAAACACCCTATAAATTAGAATTTCGTCTATTGCCAAATGAAGCTTGTTATGATCCAACTTCAAGTTCTACTTTCAATCCAACGACTTGTACAACATGTTGTTGGATTCCTTTAAGTAGTAGTGAAAATGACATTGCAGTGCATTGCCCGGGCTGCAAAGCTCCCGGAGTTAAAATCCGGGATTATGCAATCAATAGAATTTCATATGGATTGCAGGATACTGATAATGACGGGCTTGCTGACAATGGATCAATTCCAATAGATCCAGATCCTGCTGTATACAGTAAATTTGAGTCTATAGACCGTAAGAAAGCAATTCATGGTGATAGGTTGGAAGATCGGATGGTTGCGTTTTTTCAACCAGGTGATGGGGGCAATGGAGGTTATACTTATAATACAGATATTACTACATATGGGTTAGAATTTGGCTCATTACAATTATATAAAGAATTTACACCCAACGCAGGGCCAATGATTGATTTGGAGATTGAAAGCTATGAGCTTTACATCGATGAAGATATAACTCCTCAAGGTTTATGTGTTGACTGCCCAGCATTTACAACTGCAGATGATGATTTTACTACCGTTTTTCATATAACAGTAACACCGAGTGGTGGTGTCATTCCGTTTGTGGAAACGTCAATCAGTGGTGAAGGAATGCTCTTTACGTTTAACAAAGATATGTTGGATGGAACTACAGGCAGACCCACAACAGGGGTAACATTTAATGTAGATAATTTTAACGATTTTGTTGAAACTCAACAATACCGAATGGTTGTGAATTATAAAGTTTGTGGAAATTTTCAATCGGAAGCAGGTTTAGATATAAACGCATTGGATGAAGAACTCAAAAAGGACGTCGCCATAAGAAATAAAATGTTCTTCATTGGCACGAGTGTAGATTTATCAACAGTTAACACGATTGATCAAATGCCTATGGATGAATCGCTACTCAATGATGCTGGTTGGGATTTAAATGATCCACCATCAGGATCATGGACAACAATTGATCAGAATTTTATTGATGGGTTTTTGTTCTACTGCGAGACCTATGGTGATCTGATCACGTTCTTTTCAGTAGATCACATAAATGAAACAGGATATTTGAATGCTGTCGACGATCCGGAATTATGTAATAAATTGATTAAAGTTCGAGCAAAATCCTCTATTGGCCGTAACCGATGGGGGGATATATTTCCTTTTGAGTTTAGAGCCCCTTCTCTGATTCCAAAAATCGCAACTCTACAATTCCCAGAGAACGATTTTACTTTCAATTCTGGTTCTGCAATTAATTATTCCATTATTGGAATAGCTGAAACAAATACTTCAACCATTACTCCTGCTACTTCTACATTGTCGAATGTAACTACATTAGAATTTACCCCTGATTTTGATAACAGTGTATGTAATACCGAAAGCACAACTGTGTCTGGTAATACTAATTTCGTTGTAGGAGATCAATATTTTCAATATGTTATAGAAGTAACTTTAGAGCAGGATAATTGTTCATTCTCATCACCCTTATCGTTTAATGATGACGATAGCCAAATACAATTTACACAAAACAATTCAGGATGTGATCCGGTTCAAAACCCATTCAGCATAGATTGCGAGTACGAGCCAACCATTAATAATTTTAAAGATGGTAATCAATTGTTCCAACCAAACCCAAACTTAAACCTTAGTTTAGTATTTAATCAGGTTCAGGCAAATTCAAACTATGTTTGCTGGGATTTTGAATTAAGTAATTTACCAGTTTCAGGCCCTCCACCGCCAACTTCTGGCACGCCTAATGTATTTATTGGTTTACCTACAAGCACTCCCACATTTACCAATTGGGAAGTTATAATAGGAGCTTCAACAATAGCATCAGTTAATGGAATTTTTCCAATTAGTACATTTTTAGAAGTAGGTTCCACTTATTCTTTATCTGGACAAATTTGTGCCGATTATAGTTGCAATTCATCAATACCAATTCCTTCAACAACGCTTTCTTATGGTTGGAATTGCGGAGATTTCCCCGCAACAAATAATCCAATTGATGCCTGTCTTGTCGAAACTGAAACTGTTACGCTAATAAATCAGCCCGTGAATCTGGCCATTGATGAAAGCAATACTGCTTTTCCTGAAGAATATACTACTTGTCAGAATTTCAATATTACAGCTTGTTATCGAAATTTGCTGCCTGGTCATATTATTCCTCAAACTATTTCTTTCTCAGGCACTGTAGGAACAAATATAGACATTAACCAAAGCATCACTATTTCTGATTTATGCGCAGTAACTCCTGGTTATTCGGAACCTTTATCAGCCTCATCGGCCAATACGTGGGATATCACATCTGACATGGCCGATCTGTTTTCACCAGATGGCATAATGGAACTTTCAGATTGTTTTTGCGTTACTTTTGAACTAAAACCTGAATGTGGCTTTGATGGAATAATACCTGATATTGTACTTTCAGGAGTGAATTATTGTGGCGAAGCCGTTTCGGTTTTGTTGGAAATACCGGTAATAATTCAAAATCCATCAAACCCATCCTCATGCACCAATTGTTATGAAATAACTAAAACAGCAAATGTCACAACTGCTGTTGAAGGAACGGAATTGGTCACATTTACTATTGAAGTTTGTGCTGATAATGGAAGCCAAACGAATGTAACACTGGAGGATCTCTTGCCAACTGGTTTTGATCTAGTTTCAATATTTGCAAATACAGATCCGTTTACTTTTAATATAAACGCTCAACAATGTATTCCTTTTACTGTATCAGGTTATCTGAATAGTCCAGGTGAATGTAACACAGCAACTGTGTTTAATTCATCCACACCCACCACAACATTTTCTGATGTGGCCTGTGTTGATCTTATAAACTGCCTACCAAATTCGGATTATATCATACCGAAAAATGCTGTTTCCTCTGCCTTTGGAAATTTTATTGGTACTTATCTTGGGCCACCGGTTCAGGTAAACATTCAAGGTGATTTTTTCATAAATAGTCCTATTCAATTCTTTAATTGCAATATTATTCTGGATCCAGGTGCTAGAATTATAGTGAATAATAATCAACAATTAGCCCTAGCATATAGTACGCTTACACCGTGCTTAAAAATGTGGAAAGGAATAGAATTAAATGTTGGTTCATATCTATTTTCTTATGAATCCGTAATTGAAGGAGCAGAAAACGCCGTTTTAGCAAAAACAGGAACTTTCCCATTTTTAGTAAATACTCAGTTCAAAGACAATTACATTGGATTAAATATCCCACATAGTATTCCATGGAATACTTCTCAAAGCTATTTATCAGGCTGTCAGTTTACGGGTTCAGGAACCATGTACCCACCATATGCTGGTCAGGTAACAGTCATTGGCAATAAACCTTATGCAGGTATTGTGGCACGTCGAAATCAACTTCAAATCACTCCATCAAGCACTGATATGAACACATTTAGTGGTCTCAGCAATGGTATAATTGGCTTAAGCAGTGACCTAAGAATAAGTAATTGTATTTTCGAATATATATCACCTGACCCAGTCTACGAAGTTCTCACCAATACGTTGACAAATAGTTCTTACAATGGAAGCGGAATTTACGCGCATGGTTTTAAAACAAATTTTGCATTACATCAGACTGGTATAGGACTGACATCACCTACATTCGATAATTGCCACATTGGCATTTATGCTGAGAAAATCGATGTACTTTCCGAATACAATTTGATGCAGAATATGAATATGGGATATAAAGTATTCCTGGCAAAATTTAGTGATGAAGTAAAGATAAGGCATAACCAAATTGAGAGCAATCAAAATGGTATCGACCTAAGATTTAACGATGCATCACCCAATCTTGTAATATGGGATAATGTTATAGAATTTGGAGATAACTCAACCAATAAATACAGTGGTATAAATGTAGATGGGGCGAACTTGTCTCAACCGGGAGCGTCTCGAATTACATTTAACACCATCAATTACCGAGCTGGTGCTACTTCTGCATTTAATGGTATCAAATTACAAGGAGCCAGTTATTTTCAAGTAAGTAAGGGTACGCTGAATATGGATGATAATATTTATAATAGAAACGGAATAATCCTAGATGGCAATTTTACTACCGAAGTTGTGTGTAATTTAGTGATTGGATCTGATAATTATACCATTGCAGATGTATCTGCAAACCAAAATGCTATTCGTAACAATCTAAGTGAACGAAGTATAATCGGTTGCAATATTGTAGATAAAACAATGAGCGGTATTATTTATGATGGATCTGTAACCACAACAATTCTGAAAGGGAACGTTTTTAATGAGCATTTCGATGGTTTAAAATACACTCAAACTGCTGTAACGGATTATCAACCATTCAAAGGAAATCAATGGACAACTGCTGCGCAAAATAGTGGAAAGAATGCGATAAATTTAAATCCTTCATTTCTTGTAATTCCAGGCTTATCCCAGAATCCTGTCAGCAACAGCGGTTCATTAAATTTGCCCAGTACTCAAAGTCCAAGCAATTGGTTTCAGTCAGATTTAGGAAACGATTGGTTGTGTGAAAATACCTTACCAACTCCTCCACTTATTTATTGCAATGATTTCCCATTTGATTGTATTAATTGTAGGATATCATTTGATGATCAGATTGCAAGAGGTGATTTGGACAATGGTTCATTTACCTCCGAAACCGAATGGATACTGGGAAAACAACTTTTTCAAAAGATTATCGAATCCCCAGATCTTTATTCTGATTCTCTAATGATTGCTTTTTATGACAGCCTTGAGAATGAACCTGCGGGAAAATTAATGGAATTATACAACCAATTGATTACGATCTATAGTATTGATAGTATATCTATTGCTGCATTAGACTCTCTGTCTACTTTGAGGCATGTCATTAAAGATACTATTTGGTCTGGTCTGAATCAGGTTGTTGATTCCTTAATCGCAGAGGGAGAAACGGGTGAATGGAGAACATCTATAATAGAATTAATAAATGAACTTGAAATACTTCAAAACCAAGAGGATAGTATTTTAGAAAAAAGAGAGCAGGAAATTCTTGAAGCAGCTGATGCTGCAATAACTAATAATGCTGGAATAGATGCTGTTTCAGTTTTAGAACAAAATGAAAAACAGGTTAATGAAACTTATATTGAAGGTATAGTCAATGAGGGTGGCATTATATCACCTTCTCAGAGTTCATATTTATATGCTATAGCAAAACAATGCCCAATGCGAGGAGGACCGATTGTATATGTTGCAAGAAGTCTTTATTCACTTATTGATCCTTTGCAAGTATACGATGATGAAGAAAATTGTCTGGATCCTTCTAAAACCAGTGCAAGCAATACCGATAATAATGAAATCAATTACCTGAAGGTTTTCCCTAATCCAGCGGATCATGAAATTTTAATTCACTGTTCGCTCGCACAATCAGCTACCGGACGATTTGATATAACTTCTTCAACTGGTCAATTGGTTATTTCAAAAAATATACCGTGCGGAGAAGGAGAAACACGACTGGATACCAAAAATATCAATCCGGGAATATATTTCTATTCGTTGAATGTCAATGGATTAAGTAAAGGTCGAGGTAAATTGGTTATAATTCATTAACTTTATAGCAAACTTTAAGATTAATGGCTAAGAATTGGCTTCATTTATTGATTTTTGTTTATTTGATACCTTTGAATATTAATGCCCAAAATCAAGGTGTAAACAACCATTGGATAATGGGTTACTCAAGCGTTGGAGGATTGCCATTCGGCAATCCTCGGCTTGATTTCTATTCAGGAAGTCCTATAATTTCTTACGATTCGTTGGAAATGGAGTTTCGGCATACTCATGCCAATATTTCAGATGAACAAGGTAATTTATTGTTTTATACAAATGGAGTTTACATTTCTGATGCCAATCACGATACCATGTTTAATGGATCCAGTATAAATCCTGGACCCTATGCTCTTAACTTTGCTGACGGCATGCAAATTACTCAAGGAGTATTGATACTAAAGAAGCCTGGCATAAACACATTCTATTATTTATTTCATAATACTCTTGATGACTTTACTTTTGGCTTTTCTAATCGTTTGTACATGAGTATTGTTGATATGAATAATATGGGAGGAATTGGCAGTGTGGTAATCAAAAATTTTACCTTGATAACTGATTCACTCATTCCTGGTAAAATTACTGCCTGTAAGCACGCAAACGGAAGAGATTGGTGGGTCATTTGCCACCAGATGAACAGCAACAAATTTTACAAACTATTATTTACGCCTACGGGTCTGCCACAAGTATCATCGCAAAATGTTGGAGTGATTCGCCTTGGAGGAGGAGGGCAAGTTAAATTTTCACCTGATGGCAATTATTTGGGTTACACTTATGAATTAGGTGGATTTGATTTGTTTCAGTTTGACCGGTGTACAGGAAATTTAATACATATGTTGAATGATTCTCTATTTAACAATTCAGGTTTTAATAGCGGATTGGAATTCTCTCCAAACTCGCAATTTGTATATATTTGCAATTCAGAAGATATTTATCAATATGATGTGACTAGTCCGAACGTATTGGCTACAAAAACTGTGGTAGCGGTTTATGATGGATTTCAAAATCCAACAGGTTTTGGCACATATTTAGTTCTTCCTCAATTGGCTCCGGATGGCAAAATATACATTACTACAGGTAATAGCACATTCTCATTTCATACAATAGATGAACCAGATCTTCCAGGTTTAAGTTGTTATGTGAACCAACACAGTGTTACACTACCTGCATTTAATTTTAATACAATTCCAAATCATCCGAATTATTTCCTCGGTGCTTTAGCAGGTAGTCCTTGTGATACGCTGGTAGGTTTAGGGGTGGAGGAGATTTCCGAAATTAATTTAACTATTGCACCTAATCCAGTCACAAATTATTGCACACTATCATTTCCGGTTCAAAATCACGAAGGGGTTATGGAAGTGAGAAACGCATTAGGTGAAGTTGTAATTCATTCAACCATCGCACCATGGAGTCAATTCAAAAAATTGAATATAGAAAACTTACCACCAGGTTTGTATTTCTGTAGTGTAAAATGGAGAGACAAACAAGCTGTTTTGAAAGTTATAAAGGTTGATGAATAATTTTTGGGCTTTAAGTAAACAAATTATCAAATCAAACCTTACACGGAAGCTACATTAAAGCCTCATCCGCAAAGGAATAATAAGCTTCGGAAGTTAAAATAATATGATCTAAAATTTGTATCTCTAATACCCTTCCACCTTCTTTTAGTTTTGTTGTCAGATTTAAATCCGCTTCACTTGGTTTAAGATTACCAGAAGGATGATTATGGCAAAGAATGATACCACATGCATTACACTTAAGTACCACTGAAAAAATCAATTTAGGATCAATTAATGTACCTGATGCTTCACCAACGGAAACGTTAAACCAACCCAAAACATCTTTTGCGCGATTAAAAGACAGAATATTAAACTCTTCCCCGATTTCCAAATCAGCCGACCAGATTTTTCTGAATATTACACAAGCGAAATTTAAAGCAAGTCAACAGTAGCCAATATGCTCAATGAAAAAGGCTGTAGAACCCGTAATGGTTCCCAGTTCACAGACAATACAATTGATGGATTGCTTCATGATTCAGCCGCTAAAGGCCAAAGAATGGCAAATTATATCAAAATTCCACAACCCCTCTATTTTTTTAATCCCAAAATACCATCAATGGTTTGAATAGATACTGCATGGTAGCCGGGGCGTGCTTTCTGGTAGATTTGGCGTCCCATTTCTAAACCTTTTTGGGTTTTGGCTAGTTCCGAGTAAATTGGTTTCAGGAATTTCCTTCTCCCTACCGTCATCAGGAATTTCTCCATGTTTGGGAATGCTATCTCATATCCGGAAGCAATGGCATGCTGATACCATTCGCATAGAATTTCACTATTTCCGGAATTGGTAAATCCGAAGGCAGCGTCCAGTTCTTTCATTTTTTTAAGGTCCAGACTATCATTCAAATTTCTGAGGAAATACATCCAATGGTGTGTGGTCCACCCTTTGGTATCGATTGTTTTTGCCGGAATGCCGCTTTTATATGCTGTTGCTGCATTACCTGCTTTTTCCAGTTCTGTTGATTTTATTTCCGGACAATTCGCGGGTAATCCCGGAGCATAAATCCAACCTTCAGCATTTATTTGTTTGCGAAGTTTTTCGTCGCCTTTAATCAATTCACTTTCCAGATAGACCAAAAATGTTTTCGTATCAATGGCACCCCATGCGTGTTTTTTGAAATAACTGTTCAGGAATGCATCCCAGCGTTCGCGACCGATTGCATATTCAATAGAAGTGAGGAAAAACCTTCCTTTTTCATAGGCAATATCACTTACGCCATCATCGGGATCGCGACCTGCAAGATCGAGGTACAGATGCGTATCTTTACTGGTGTCGCCCATTGCTTTAATAGTCTCGCGCAGTTCTCCAAGACTCAACAATGTTAACATATCGGCATAATCTTTACCATAAATCTTTTCCATGATTCTGGTTTCAAAGTAAACCGTAAATCCTTCATTCAGCCAGAAGTCGTTCCAGGTGGCATTGGTAACTAAATTCCCCGACCAGCTATGAGCCAGCTCGTGTGCTATAAGTGCCACCAATGAGCGATCACCGGCAATAATGGTTGGAGTGGCAAAAGTGATTCGTGGATTTTCCATCCCCCCAAAGGGAAAGCTTGGAGGAAGCACCAATACATCATAGCGACCCCATGCATACGGACCGTATAAAGATTCAGCACTGGTAATCATATCATGTAAATCGGCAAATTCCCACGCCGATTTCTCAATCATGGCGGGCTCTGCGAATACACCACAATTCGGACCCAATGAACGGAATTGCAAATCGCCAACCGCTAATGCCATCAAATACGACGGTATTGCCTGTGGCATATTGAAACGATAAATGCCATCAGGATGAAGAGTAGTATCATTTTCTGCACTCATAAGTGCCATCAGATTTGACGGTACTTTAATAGTCGCATCATAGGTAAATTTAATCCCCGGACTATCCTGAAGCGGTATCCAGGTGCGGGCTAAAATAGCTTGTGACTGAGTAAATAAAAAGGGTTGAGTGCCACCATTTGTTTGTGCCGGATCGAGCCATTGCAAGGCTCCTGCATCGGGACTGGTACTATAAGTAATTACTATTTTTTTAGTTTCAGGCTTGATGGCAACAGTTAAATCGCTTCCTAAATATTCCACTGCATCGGCCATGGAATAGGAGGTAGGCTCCCCTGAATCGAGCACCACAGACGAAATATTCAATCCTTTAGAATCGAGATGTATTTGGTTAGCTCCTGTTTTATTTTTTATAGAAAGCGTTGCGGTTCCTGAAATAATTTTGGCGTTGAAATCTACATTCAGGTTCAGGCTCAGGTGTTCTACTACTGCCTCTTCTGGCCGTGCAAAGGAGTGAATATCTTTAGGTGTCATAGTTTCAGTTTTCGGAGTTTTGGGTGAAGTGCAGGATGTCCATAGAATTGTCAGCGCGGCGATGATAGTTACTATTTTCAAGGTTATGGGTTTTGTACGGCGAATATAAAACTTTCTGCAGTACGACCGATACTCCTTCTGGAATTGATCTGAAGAAATGAACGTAGCACCGTGAATAAGAGTTTAATAAAGCCTCCAAATGCAATTAATGCTATTGTATCTTTGTACCATATGCCGCAAGTCGATTCTTTATTTACTATTACTCCGGTTGTCACTCCCGATACAGTGAGGACAGCAGCCGGAAGTACCCAGGTATTGAATCAACCCGATTTATTCCGGTTTTCAGATTCCGACAGCACCTCCGCTTTGGCGCGGGAAACCGGTTATTACCGGGAAAATAAAAGTCTGTTTACCGGCCATGTATTGCAGCCAACGAATGCTGCTCCGGTCACTTTTTA
The DNA here is from genome assembly GCA_963169675.1 of Bacteroidota bacterium. Taxonomy (GTDB): domain Bacteria; phylum Bacteroidota; class Bacteroidia; order AKYH767-A; family OLB10; genus JADKJB01. Next base: position 6,278 of record CAUJFJ010000289.1, on the reverse strand, counting down.
TCGTCGTACCCCTGATTGGTTTACACTTGGATTGGTGGTAGTAGTAATTGCATTTACATGGATAAGAGTTTTTTACTCCAAAATATTTAAGCAGCTGGTTGGAGCTTTTTTCAGCAACTCCATTTCAAATCAGATAGTGAGGGATGAGAATATTCTGGTGCAAAGAGCCTCCATTCTGATGTCTTTTATTTTTTATCTCACGGCATCTTTATTTATTTATCAGATCATCGATTTCTTTAAATGGAATAATCCGCTTATTTCGGATGGACTACTCAGATTTATCCTGATTTGTCTGGCAGTGGCATTCACATATTCCTTTAAAATGGTACTGCTGAAAGGATTAGGTGAGGTGTTTGGTATTGATAAACCGGTGGCAACATATATTTTCAATATCTTTTTGATCAATAACATTTTAGGAATTGTACTCATTCCAATTGTTGTTGGAATCGCCTATGTGGCTACTGTATCCACTTCTTTGGTTGTCTGGATAGGTGTTGGATTGGTTATTATTGCGTTCATTTACAGACTTGTGCGTGCTTTTTCGATATGGCTCACACTCAATAGGGTTTCATATTTCTATTTAATTTTATACTTTTGCACCCTTGAAATTGCCCCCCTGGTAATTCTTGTTAAGCTGGTACAGGGTTAATTTCTTTAAAAAGTTTTACCAGGGCTTAAAACAGGAACGCAAAGTTGAAAGTTAAGACTATTCTGGTTACACAACCAAAACCTGAATCCGACAAGTCGCCTTATCACGATCTGGCGAAGAAATACGGACTGAAAATTGACTTCAGGCCGTTTATTCATGTTGAAGGAATTCCGGCCAAGGATTTCAGAAAAGACAAAATCAACCTGTCTGATTTTTCAGCTGTGATTTTAACCAGCAGGCATGCTGCAGATCACTTTTTCAGGATGTGCAATGAAATGAGAATCACGAATCTGGATACTTTTAAGTACTTCTGTATTTCTGAATCTACTGCCTTTTATTTGCAGAAATATGTCGTTTACCGGAAGCGTAAAATTTTCTATGGCAAATCAACTATCAATGACCTTATTGATGTGTTGAAGAAACACAAAAAAGAGAAATTTTTACTCCCATGTTCAGACATTCATAAGCAGGAAATTTCCGATACTTTATCATCTTTCGGAATAGAACATATTAAGGCAATACTTTATAAGACAGTCTGTTCCGATCTTTCCGATCTGGCTAATGTGAATTATGACATGCTGGTATTTTTCAGTCCTTCCGGAATTACATCACTGTTGAAGAATTTCCCAAAATTCAAGCAAAATGCAACCCGTATTGCTGCATTTGGGGCTACCACGACACAAGCTGTTACTGAAGCAAACCTGAAGGTTGATGTAATGGCTCCTATTCCGGAAGCACCTTCCATGACCATGGCAATTGAGCAATATCTTAAAAAGGTTAATAAATAATCTTTTTCAGCTCATCAGGTACCTGTTTTTTTATTCTCTTTGTAAGGCAATTCATTCATGATCAGCCGTAAAAACCAATTTCCGAAAGCCAGCAGGGTTCATCTTCGAAATGATATCAGTTTCCTTTTTACCAAAGGCAAAAGCATCAATGCATTTCCCGTAAAGGCAGTTTACAAGATAGAACCTCCGCAGAATGAGCACTGGCTCAGAATAGCAGTAAGTGTTCCGAAAAGAAATTTCAAAAAGGCCGTCGACCGAAACCGGATTAAGAGGCAAATCCGGGAGATTTACCGGTTAAACCACCATCCTTATTCCGCTCAGCTGGCAGCTCTGCAAAAAGGAGTTCAGCTGATGTTTATTTTTACAGGTAAGGAATCCCCCGAATATGCAGTACTTCAATCTAAAATAATCTTAATTTTACAACGTTTACTGGTAGCAGATGAAGTGGCTGTTAACTAAACTCCTTACCGGGATGATTCTTTTTTATAAGAAAGCGATCTCTCCCCTGTTAATGCCCTCCTGCCGGTATTACCCCACCTGCTCGGAATATGGATTGGAAGCAATTCGCAAGCATGGACCGTTTAAAGGTGGCTGGCTGACATTGAAAAGGATTCTTTCCTGCAACCCCTGGGGTGGCCACGGACATGATCCGGTACCTTAATGAATTGAAATAAATAAAATGTTATACTATGAAAGTTAACTTCTTAAAAAGAACCCGCACCTGGATAATCGCCATGGTTATTACCATAGCCGGATTTTTCTCCTTTTCCTTCACCGACGATTACTTCGAGATTTCCCGCAATATGGACATTTTTGCCACCCTCTTCCGGGAGCTGAATATTTATTACGTGGATGAGGTAAAGCCCGGCGACCTTATGAAAAAGGGTATCGATTCTATGTTAGAGTCACTCGACCCGTACACGAATTATATTCCTGAGTCGGAAGTAGAAGATTACCGGTTCATGACTACCGGTCAGTATGGAGGAATTGGTGCCCTGATTGGTCAGAAAGGCGATAATGTGGTGATCACCGACCCTTATGAAGGTTATCCTGCTCAAAAAGCCGACCTCCGTGCCGGTGATGTCATTCTTGAAATTGATGGCAAATCGATTAAAGGGAAAAAATATGATGAGATCAGCAAGATTCTGAAAGGACAACCAAAAACTCCCGTTAAGCTTTTGGTGAAAAGAGAAGGGGAGCCTGCTCCGATTGAAAAAACAGTAATGCGTGATGAAATAAAAATTAACAGCGTTCCTTATTTTGGTATGCTCGATAATGAAATTGGTTATATCCGTCTCACCGGTTTCACCGATAATGCCGGTGGAGAAGTAAGAGATGCTTTGATGGAATTGAAAAGTAAAAATAATGTGAAGTCTCTTGTTCTTGATCTTCGCGGTAATCCCGGTGGATTGCTCAATGAAGCAGTTAATATCACGAATATATTTGTGAATAAAGGTGTGGATGTGGTGAATACGAAAGGAAAAGTTAAAGAGTGGGATAAAACTTATAAAGCACTCAATAATCCTGTGGATGTAGATATTCCTTTGGTTGTTTTGGTGAACAGCGGATCTGCATCGGCATCTGAAATTGTTTCAGGAAGTATTCAGGATCTCGATCGTGGAATTATTATCGGTCAGCGGACTTTTGGAAAAGGGTTGGTGCAGACTACACGACCACTCAGCTATAATGCACAAATGAAAGTCACTACTGCCAAATATTACATTCCAAGTGGAAGATGTATTCAGGCACTCGATTATACCCATCGTAATGAAGATGGCAGTGTAGGTAAAGTACCTGATAGCCTGGTGTCTGAATTTAAAACTAAAAACGGAAGAATTGTTTATGATGGTGGAGGTGTTTCTCCCGATTTCGCAACTGAAACACAGTATTTGTCTAACATCGCACAAAGCTTACTGACTAAACAACTTATTTTCGATTATGCCACTTTGTATCGTGTGAAAAATCCTACTATCAGTTCTGCAAGAAGTTACAGATTCTCTGATCAGGAATATAGTGAGTTTGTTGCATGGCTTTCTGATAAAGAATATGATTATACAACCAAGAGCGAAAAAACTTATGAAGAACTTAAGGAAATTGCAATCAAGGAAAAGTATTATGATGGCATGAAAGATCAGTTCGATGCTTTAAAGAAATCTTTGATGCATGATAAACAGGAAGATCTGCAAAAAAATAAAGATGAAATAAAACAACTTTTGCAGGATGAAATTGCATCCAGATACTATTATCAAAAAGGTCGTATTGAAGCTTCATTCGATTATGATCCTGAAATTACAAAGGCTACTGAAGCATTGAAAAACAAACAGGTATTTGATGCAATTATGAACAGAAAGCCGGAAGCTTTGAAGAAATAACCCTAAGAATATGAGTACCTGGAGCAGTTGGAAACAACTGCTCCTTTAATTTTTTTACCGATGCAGTTGCATTCAGAAAAACAAAATATTTCGTTTTTTATTTTTTATGCAGGGCTGCTTATTTTAACAGCTTCATTGCCGCTTTCAAAATTTGGCATGAGTCTGTCGCAATTTTTTATTTTCGGTGGGTGGCTTTTGAGTGGCGATTTTAAAGGAAAGCTGGAGCGATTTAAGAATGCTCCTGTTGCCTGGTTGTTGATGTCAGTTTTTGGACTGCACCTGCTGGGTTTAATTCATACCACCGATTTCACATACGCCTTCAAAGATCTCCGAATTAAATTACCACTGCTGTTATTACCATTGGTATTATCAACTGCCCCTCGATTAAAAACCAAGCAGTTTGAAGGAATATTATTCGCTCTCATTGGAGGCGCCTTTGTTTCCAGTATTATTAGTATTGCAGTGTTGAAAGGCATCATCAACCGGCCGGTAAATGATATCCGCGATATTTCTATTTTTATTTCTCACATCCGATTGTCGTTACTTTGTTGCCTCTCCGTTTTTGCATTGGTTTATCTTTTGTATCATCATCGTAAAACAAATACTATTCCACTGAAAATACTTTCTGTGACGCTCATTGTTTGGTTCATTTGGTTTATTGTGATTTTAGAATCACTTACAGGAATGGCCGTTCTAATTGTGTGGGCTATTTTACTTCCCTTATGGATGTTGTTCCGTTCGGGAAACTTGTTACTGCGCGTCGGTATTATTGGATCAGCAATATGCATACTTTTTAGTGTGTACTGGTATGTGAATGGTATCAATGAAAAAATGTTGCGATACGAATCCGTTGACTTCAGCAGACTCGAGAAAAACACACCTTCCGGGCGTCCGTACCAACACGATTTTGAGGCCAGGCAATACGAAAATGGATATTTGGTATATATCAACATTTGTCAGGATGAATTGCGCCAGGAATGGAATAAACGCAGTGACCATGATTATGATGGTGCCGATAACCGGGGGCAGGAATTAAAGTATACACTGATTCGTTTTCTGGCTTCAAAAGGACAGAAAAAAGACTCTGCTGCTGTAGGTTTATTGAACGATTCCGAGATTAAATCGATTGAAAAAGGAATTGCCAATGTCGATTACCAAACCATTGGAAGTTTAAGATCCCGCGTTCATCAGGTGCTTTGGGAAATTCACAATTTACAAGCAGGTGGAGATCCCAGTGGACATTCTGCAGCACAACGCTTTGAATTCTGGAAGGCCGCAACCGGTATTATCAAAGATAATTATATGGTAGGTGTTGGTACAGGCGATTTACCTGTGGCTTTCAAAAATCAATATGAAAAAATGGATTCGCCTTTGAGCGAGAAATGGCGATTGCGGGCCCATAACCAATATCTGAGCTTTGCAGTTGCTTTTGGTATTCCCGGTTTGTTGTGGTTTTTGGCAACATTATTGATTCCTTTGGTATCGGGCATAAGAAATAGAAACTTTTTATATGCTTCATTTGCAATTGCTGCCATGGTTTCAATGATCACTGAAGATACCCTTGAAACACAGGCAGGAGTTACCTTCTTTGCATTATTTAACTCCCTTTTTCTGTTCGTTAACCCACAAAATAGTGCCGGTGGCGGAAAAAAAGGTGCTGAGGACCAGCAGTAAGAGGTATTTTGATACGTGCGATGTTGAATGGTATCAAAATACCGGCTCTTTCGCCTTAATTTTGTAGTAATTATTACTGATGACGACATTCGATTCCAGATTCACAGAGGCCGATCAGCTGTATGCTAATGCTATTGCCATTTTGCACAATGGTGATGTAGCTAAAGCTGCAGGTTTGTTTTCTGCCATCACTGTTAAGTTTCCTGAGCATGGGAAAGCCTGGAATGAATTGGGGAATATTTTGTTCAATCATTTGAATAGTCCCGAAGAAGCAGCCGAATGTTTTCAGAAAGCCATGGAAGCTGAGCCCGGACTTGCATCCGCTTATTTAGGTTATGCCGAAGTGCTATTTATCCTGGAAAGGTATGCCGAAGCAAATGCCATCGTTAATCAGGCTATGGAAGTTAAGGGTGTCAGGAAAGATCTCGCATGGATGAGATCGGCGCTAATTATGGAAAGTCAATCACGTTTCGATGAAGCTATTGAAACATATAAAAAGGCAATTTTAGCATCTTTTTCTGAAGAAGATATAACACGTTGCGAAAAAGGTATCAGCAGATGTAATATCAAGAAAAAATATCAGTAATTGAACAACTGAATTCCAGTATACTGTTTCGCAATAATTAAACTAAATTTTTTTTCGGCTACCCGTGTTGGGAGAATTAATTAAACACTTCCTGCTTCTCTGCCCATTGATCTGTGGAATAAAGATCAGGTAAAAATACAGTGAAACGGGTAAAGCTTCCTGATTCGTCGGAGACTTCAATATAACCACCCAACCGGTCAATGGCATTC
>CAUJFJ010000288.1 GCA_963169675.1 Bacteroidota bacterium | reverse complement strand
TTTCAGAGTCGACTACCTGATGTTTTTTGCAGTAATCTTAACTCCATTGTCCATTAATCTCGCAAAGACAGGTCTGGGTATTGGAATCAGTCTTCCTTCTGAACCAATTATTTTTGGTACTATGTTGCTATTTATTACCCGGCAATTTTATGATAGTACTTTAACAGCAAAAATTATAACTCACCCTATCAGTCTGGCCATTCTTTTTCACTTGCTTTGGATGATGGTGACTACACTCACCAGTTCCATGCCGATGGTTTCATTTAAGGCAACTCTGGCTCGTTTTTGGTTTGTAGCTGTATATTATTTCCTTGCTATTCTGGTTTTCAGGAATGTAAAAAATATAAAAGTCTTTGTGTGGTGTTATGTGATACCGTTACTGGTGGTTATTGCTTATACAACTATTAACCATGCAATGGCCGGCTTTACTGAAAAAGCAGCACACACTTCTATGGTTCCTTTTTATAACGACCATACAGCTTATGCTGCTCTTATTGCCATGTTTATTCCACTCATGTTTGGATTTATTGCAGATAAGACATCCGCGAAAAGCGTCAGATTTTGGTCTTTTATAGTATTGCTTGTTTTCATTACTGCAATCGTGCTTTCCTATACCAGAGCTTCCTGGATCAGTCTTGTTGCAGCACTTCTTTGTTATCTGGTTTTTCTCCTTAGAATTAAAACTTACGTAGTAGTTAGTGGTATTGTAATGGTTGTTGGTTTGTTTCTGGTTTTCCAGACTGAAATTGTTATGTCTCTTGAACAAAACGAAAAAGAATCTTCAACCGACTATGCATCACATGTTCAATCGATGTCGAATATTTCTACAGATGCTTCGAATGTTGAACGTATCAACAGATGGCATAGCGCATTCAGGATGTTTGATGAACGCCCCTGGTTCGGATGGGGTCCCGGAACCTACATGTTCGAATATGCACCCTTTCAGAAATGGAGTGAAAAAACTATTATCTCAACCAATTTTGGAGAAGGTGGAAATGCTCATAGTGAATATATAGGACCGCTGGCCGAACAAGGTATCGTGGGACCTTTTGCATTTATTTTGATAGGTGCTTTGGTGATATTCCGTGCTTCACGAATGATCATTTATTCTGATGACAAACATCTTAAAATGCTTGTAAAAGGACTTATTCTCGGGCTAATTACCTATTGGGTACACGGAATGCTAAACAATTTTTTAGATACCGAAAAAGCATCCGTTCCGTTCTGGGGTTTTATCGGTGCCATTGTTGCGTTGGAAATTTATCACTACACCAAAACGGAGCAAACAAAGCAGCAGAAAAATTCACTTAATCCGTAATCCGGATGCTTAGGAATGTTACATCATCATTAAAAGCTATCTCTTCCCGGAACTCATTTAAGGAATAAACCATTCGTTCATGCAGCTGAGCCATATCAGAGGAATTTACATGGTTCTTTAATAATTCATGCAACATATCAGCCCCGAATACATGGCCATGTCTGTTTTCCATTTCAGTTATTCCGTCTGTATAACAAAATAACATGGCCCCTTCCGGAAATCCGGCTACCCCTTTATTGATAAATGGTAATTCTTCAAACATACCCAATCCGGTACTACCCTGATCAAGTATAGTTAATTGATCATTGACTAATATTACCGGAGGATTATGGCCTGCGTTGATATATTCTATCTGCTTTTCCTTTTTGTTGATTTTTGCAATGAAAAAAGTAATGAACTTTTCTCCCTGAGCGGATTGATTCACACAAGCATTTAACTCAACCACCAATTGCTCGGGATCTGTTGTTGAATGTTTCACCAATGCATGCAAATTTGCCTGAAAATTCGACATCAGCAAAGCTGCAGATATGCCCTTCCCTGAAACATCTGCCATGCATACCAGGGCTTCATTTTCATTCAAAGGGATGAAGTCGTAATAATCGCCTCCTACTGATTGATGTGGAATATAAGTGGCAGCAATATCAAGAAAGGAATGGCGTAGGAGATTAGCAGGAAATAACATCGACTGCATTTGAGCAGCAAGTTCTAACTCACGCTGAACTGCGGCTTGACGAATTGATTCTTTGGCAAGCCTTTTATTTTCAATAGCAACAACAATGAGGTTGGTAATTGTATGGATGTATGATATAATTTCTCTTCTTGAATGAAACACCTGCTCATCAATACCATCAATCAAAGCATAAGCCAATGGTTTGTCCTGATGAATTACCGGAACAACAGTGTCAAACTTACTAACCCAGTTATCATTCTTCCCGGCCGATTCTGTGAAAGAAGCAATGGTTGCTACTGCAGCATCCACATCTTCAGGAAAACTAGCAGATGAATCTCCGTATGATACCGGAATGTGCCAGTGACCTTCATTTACAACCAAAACAAGTTCACCAACCTTCAGATGTTCCTTTAATACAGTTTGATATATTTCAAAAAGTGTTGCCGATGGCAAATTGTAATTGATAGCTTTGGTAATTTGTAATAACCAATGCAACTGAAGTTTTTTAGCTTCCAGTTCATGCGCAGCGGTATTGCTCACTGAATTCTCCACGATCAGGAATTTGTTTCGTCAAGGATTTTAATGAGCTCGGGTAATCTTTTAACCATTGCCAGTTCTTTCATTTTCTCACGTGCCTCACGAACGGGACTACCAAAATAAGTGATTCCTCCCTCGAGTGACTTAGCAATTCCCGACTGCCCAAGTACTACTGCACCTTTTCCAATTACCAGATCTTTCTGTACTCCTACCTGCCCCCATAAAATCACATCATCTTCAACTACCACAACACCGGCAATTCCTACCTGTGCAGCAAATAAACAATTGCGTCCTATTACGGTATCATGTCCAACATGAATGTGATTGTCAAGTTTGGTACCTACTCCAATTTGAGTATCTCCAGAAACTCCTTTGTCGATGGTACAGGATGCTCCTATTTCTACTCTGTCATGAATAATAACCCGTCCACAGGATACCATTTTATCGTAACCTTCCGGCCGACGTTTAAAATAAAATGCATCCGCACCAATTACAGTATTAGAATGAATGATTACATCATCCCCAATCACACAATGGTCGTAAATGGAAACACCCGCATGAATGATGCAATTTTTACCTATGGTAACATGGTTTCCTACAAAAACATTAGGCTGAATTATTGTGCCTTCTCCAATTTGAGCGCTTTTCGAAACAGGTATCTGTGAAGGTTCAAAAGGTCTGAATTTTTTAACTATGGCCACATAGTCGCGGAATGGATCATCCGAAAATAATAATCCTTTCCCTTCTGGTGCCGGAACTTCTTTATTTATAATTACGAAAGTTGCTGCTGAGTTAAGTGCCTTGTCGTAATACTTTGGGTGATCAACGAAAGTAATATCGTTTTTTTCAACCATATGTATTTCATTGATTCCTCCAACCATTGCTGCAGGATTGCCTATTACCCTGGTGTTGGTGATTGAAGCCAATTCACCTAATGAAACGGGATTCTTGAATTTCATAACATCTTAAATGAACCACAAATGTACACATTATTGCTCCATTGTTATGACCAATTTGAGATTACAAAAGCTGATTTTTGTCAATTCCACTGCTTAGACGTATGGTTTGCTTTAAACAAAAAAAGGGCTCTGCAAACTTGCAGAACCCTTAATTTTAACCACGAAACTATTAATTGTTGGTGATAATTTCTGCACCAAGAGCAGCATTTCCGGTTCCTGTCAAAAATCCTTTGGCAAAAACGGTATAAATCTTTCCTGCAACTAATGTAATTGGAGCTAAATCCAATGCAACAGTCGTTGTTCCAGCTACACGTACTTCAAGATCATAAGATCCTGCATCTAACGGTGTGAATTCTGATGCTTCTTTGAATTCATAGTTACCAAATACAACCGCTCCTCCGTCCACTGCAACATCAACTGCAGGTGCGTTTGGAGAAAGGTGGATGAATCGGATGTGAGCTTTTCCTGAAGCAGGAGCAGCCAGGTTATCTTCTATAACTACTGCACTGATTTTAGAAACTGAATCAACTGCAAAAACTGAGTAGTTTTTATTGGTTGCCAATGCCAGTGTTGCATCAATTACTGTAGTAGTAGTTCCGGTTACATTTACTTTAACATTTCTGCTTCCTGAGTTAACTGTTAAATAGCCGGTATTGTTTGGATATTCCAAAGCAGCACTGTTCACTTTAACGTTGTCGAGAAGTAAATCAACTCCTGGTGCATCTGGTGAAGCATGCGTTACCAGCAAACGAGCTGTTGTTGGTGTTGGAGTTGGTTCCTCATCATCATCGTCTTTACAACTTGTGAAAGCAACCGATAAAGGAATTGCAATTAATACTAACGATCGGAAACCGAATCGGGAAACAGGGTTTTGAAACATTTTCATGATAATTCGTTTAGGGTTTTAAATTGTTTAACTTTTGTTTATAAGGGTTAAACAAAGGCATAGGATTTAAGTTTAGGCCACTCCAAAAAATCCATATATTTATTAAATTTGTACAAATTGGTTCCTTCCAAAATAGTTTTCCACCGGCTTCAGCTAATCTCTTGAATATCGGCTTTTTTAGACTACCTTTGCACCCTCAAAAAAGAGGACTCTATAAATTACTATCATACTTTCCAACATGCAGAAAATCAGGAATATTGCCATTATTGCCCACGTTGACCACGGTAAAACTACATTGGTTGATAAGATTCTTCACCAATCGAAGTTGTTCCGTGACAATCAATTTATGGGGGAACTAATCCTCGATAACAATGATTTGGAACGTGAACGTGGTATTACTATCGTAGCTAAGAACGTATCAGTCCAATATAAAGGTATTAAAATCAACATCATCGACACCCCTGGTCACGCCGACTTTGGAGGTGAAGTGGAACGAGTATTGACCATGGCAGATGGTGTTTTGCTACTGGTTGATGCATTTGAAGGCCCAATGCCACAAACAAGATTTGTATTGCAAAAGGCTTTGAATGCCGGCTTAAAACCAATCTTGGTTATCAATAAAGTTGATAAAGAAAATTGCCGTCCTGATGAAGTGCATGAAAAAGTTTTTGACCTTTTCTTCAATTTAGATGCAACCGAAGAACAATTGAATTTCCCAACGGTATATGGTTCATCAAAGCATGGTTGGATGTCGTATGACTGGAAACAGCCTACCGATAATATAACTGCTTTACTCGATACCATTATTGACTATGTGCCACCGGCACCTCAGCATGAAGGAACTCCTCAAATGTTGATTACCAGTCTCGATTATTCGTCTTTTGTAGGACGTATTGCTATTGGACGTGTTTACAGAGGAACTTTCCGTGAAAACATGCCTGTTTCGATGGTGAAAAAGGATGGTAAAATTCAGAAAACCAGAATTAAAGAATTAATGACTTTTGAAGGTCTTGGAAGAACAAAAGTTAGTGAAGTTCCTTCAGGAGATATTTGTGCAATTGTAGGTCTGGAAGATTTTGAAATTGGTGACACAGTTGCCGATTGGGAAAATCCGGAGGCGTTGCAACCGGTTGCTGTGGATGAACCAACCATGAACATGCTCTTCACTATTAATAATTCACCCTTCTTTGGCAAAGAAGGAAAATTTGTAACATCACGACATCTGCGTGACCGTTTATATAAAGAGCTCGAAAAAAATCTTGCCCTGAAAGTTGAAGAAACCGGCTCTCCCGATTCTTACCTGGTTTACGGAAGAGGAATTCTTCACTTGTCGATTCTTATTGAAACGATGCGTCGTGAAGGTTACGAACTTCAGGTTGGCCAGCCACAGGTAATCATCAAAGAAATTGATGGTCAGAAATGTGAGCCAATTGAAGCATTAACCATCGATACTCCGGCAGAAGTTGCAGGAAAAGTAATTGAATTAGTTACTCAACGCAAAGGTGAGTTGCTGATCATGGAGCCTAAAGGTGATTTACAACATCTTGAATTTGATATTCCTGCCCGTGGATTAATTGGATTGAGAAATCAGGTCCTTACTACTACTGCAGGTGAAGCAATTATGGCACACCGTTTCAAAGCTTATGAGCCTTGGAAAGGAAATATTCCAGGTAGAATCAATGGTGTTCTAATTAGTATGGACAAAGGACTTTCTACAGCCTATTCTATAGATAAAATGCAGGATCGGGGCTCATTCTTTGTCAGCCCGGGTGAAGAAGTTTATGCAGGACAAGTAATTGGTGAACACATCCGCCCAGGCGATCTGGTTATTAATGTTACACGTGCTAAACAGCTTACCAACTTCAGAGCTGCAGGAAGTGATGATAACGTAAGAATTACTCCTAAAATTAATTTTTCATTAGAAGAAGCAATGGAGTACATTGAGTGGGATGAATATGTTGAGCTTACACCGAAATCAATTCGTGTCAGAAAGATTTATCTGGATGAAAATGAACGTAAGAGACAACAGAAAAAAGTGATGGCATAATTGCCTCTCAGGTTGTTAACGGTTTTTGAAATTTTATTCTTCCGGCTTAAATAGCGCGTATGTATTTCTGTCAGTAATATGACCCTGATAGGATATAGTATAGCTGATAGATGATTTCTTAGTGCTGTCTACTATGCTAATTAATCTTTCATTGTTTACCAAATAATCATCCACCTGACCCTGTGCCGTGAAGTCAACTTTACCATTATGGGTAAGTGTTACTGTCAATGAATCGCCGAATGTTAATTGACTCGTTTTGTATCGGAATGTTTTTCCTCTTAAGTAAGCAATTACGGAATCCGGAATAGCAACATTAACCAGACTATCACCCATAGTGGTTAAATTGTTTATGTCACTTTCAGGAGCATGGTAATATGGATTTTTTTTCTTTTCGGCTGAATCGCATCCGATTGTAATAACCATTATCAGTAGTAAGCCCGATATTCCTTTCAGGAAGTTGAATAAACTGTTTGAAAACATCTCTGCAAAATTGAGTATTTGTCTCTATGAATTTCTTGCTGCAAATATCATAAAATCCTAATTAAGATGAGTTATTTTCCGCCATCTTGACTTATTCGTAGGTGAGCTACGCTAATGGAAAGGTGAATCTAAATGAAAAAAGCCAAATCAGTTCAATTGACTGATTTGGCTTTAGATTTTTATTGAAGGCGATTACTATTTCACCCTTTCAACATAGGTCATTGTTCTGGTATCAACCTTAATTTTCTCGCCCTGATCTACAAAGAGGGGAACATTGATAATAGCACCGGTTTCCAAAGTAGCCTGTTTAAGAGTATTGGTTGCAGTATCACCTTTAATACCTGGTTCTGTATAGGTAATTTCAAGCTCAACAAAAGTTGGTGCTTCTGCCAGAATCGGAGTGTCTTGCTCAAAAGCAATTTTAACAGTCATTCCTTCTTTCAGGAATTGAGACCCGGATCCAAACAAATCTTCTGGTATGTATACTTGCTCATAAGAATCATTGTCCATGCAAACGAAATGCTCGCCTTCCTTATAGATGTACTGTAATTCGCGATATTCTACTCGTGCTAATTCAACATCTTCACCTGCTCTGAAACGGTATTCAGCAAGCTTTCCGGATTTCAAATTGCGCATTTTTGCCTGAAAGAATGCACGCAAGTTTCCCGGAGTACGGTGTTGATACTCTATGATCTGAACTAATTCACCATTAAATCTGATTACCGACCCAACATGGATATCACCTGTATTTGCCATGAGTTTATTTAACTAATTTGTGTTCGACTGATTTTTGATCTGATTATTTTAAAAACAAAAGGCAACGCATAAATGCGCTGCCTTTTGTTCCAGGAACCGGAGATTAACCGGCTACCACTTCAAAGGTAACCGGAACGGTTACTTCACGATGAAGCTGAACTTCGGCAGTGTAGGTTCCTACTGATTTAATATGTTCTTCCTTCATTGAAATCTGACGCTTTTCAATGGTATGACCCATTTTCTTCAAAACATCAGCTAATTGCTGGGTGGTAACAGAGCCAAACAGCTTGCCATTCTCCCCTACTTTAGCAGGAATCGTAAGCACTACATTTTCAATTGCAGTTTTCACTTTTTCTGCTTCCGTTTTCAACTTCTCTAATTTGTGAGAACGTTGACGCAATACTTCAGCGTTGATTTTAATATTGGATTCGTTTGCTATTACCGCTAATCCGTTAGGAATAAGATAATTCAAACCATAGCCGTTACGGACTTTCACCACATCGTGTGCATAGCCCAGATTTTTTACATCTTGTTTTAATATAATTTCCATTGACCTTGCCTCCTTATTTTAAAAGATCTGTTACATAAGGCATGAGCGCCAAATGACGTGCACGCTTGATCGCTGTAGAAACTTTACGTTGAAATTTCAACGAGGTTCCTGTTAAACGACGTGGTAACACTTTACCTTGTTCATTTACAAATTTGGTCAGGAATGTCGCATCTTTATAATCAACATACTTTATTCCTAACTTCTTAAATCTGCAGTACTTCTTCTTGTTCACCTCAACTGCCGGAGGATTCAGATATCTTACTTCGTTGTTTGCCATGGTGCGATCAGTTTTGAGATACAGATTCAGATTCTTCTTTCTTCTTCAGAGCAGCGTTCTTACGCTTTTTCTCATTATAGATAACAGCGTGCTTGTCGAGTGATACAGTTAAAAACCGCATCAAACGCTCATCACGCTTGTACTCTAACTCAAGTTTACCGATGTTTGCTCCATCAGATTTAAACTCAATGAGATAGTAGAATCCCGTGTTCTTCTTCTGGATCGGGTATGCCAGCTTTCTTAATCCCCAATTGTTTTCGAAAACAATTACGGAACCGGTGTCGGTGAGGATTTTTTTGAATTTTTCTACCGTTTCAGTTACCTGATCCTGAGAAAGCACAGGATTCAGAATGATAACGGTTTCATACTGCTTTAACATGCTGTATTTGATTAGATTAGTTTAAGCCCTTTCTAAGGGACGGCAAATGTACAAAAAGTTCCTGATTGAAACAACTGATGCCGAAAAACTTTAATAACGGGTATTATTTAATAATTAATTGATTTAAATTGTATTTAAAATACTAATTATCAACCATTTACACTACTCGTATCGCAGCGCTTCTATCGGATCCAATTTAGCTGCTTTCACAGCAGGATAAAATCCGGAGGCAATTCCAACCACAAAGCAGAGACCAATACCCGAGAAAATCCACTTCCACGGAATAATAAATCCTGCACTAAAAGCCATCCCCATCAAATTGCCCACTGTTACCCCCAATATAATTCCGGCAAGTCCTCCTATCTGACAAATAAATACCGCCTCCACCAAAAACTGTCGCCTGATATCGGACTGTGTCGCGCCTAACGATTTCCTGATCCCTATCTCCCGGGTGCGCTCGGTGACTGAAACTAACATAATGTTCATCAAACCAATGGCAGCTCCAAATAAAGTAATGATCCCAACAATGGTTGCCACAACGGTAACGTACTGTAATTGGTCAATTAATAAATTCGCCAGACTGTCACTTTTAACTATTTCAAAAGAGTTCTCCTCCCCTGTCTTGTCACCACGTATAACTCGCAGAATACCTATGCTTTCTCCCTGAGCTGTTTCCAACTGTGCAACATTATTAGCCATTACTGAAATAGTATAGCTGCGGTCGCTATCACCATAACGTTGTTTTACATGGAGTAATGGCAAAATGCACATCTTATCACCTCCAAAACCCATACTCGAACCTTTCTCTTTCAGAACACCAATAACCCTGTACCTCGCATTGCCCACATTTATGACCTGCTCCAGGGGATTTTCACCGGATTTAAATAATGTGCTAACTAATTCGCTTCCAATAATAACCACATTCATCCCGATTTCCAGTTCCTGTGGTGAAAAATTTCGTCCCCGATCCAGACTATAGCCTCCTGTTGCCAGGTAACCGGCATCAGCACCCATTACCAGAATATTAGGATTGGTTTCCTTGCCCTTAAATTTGGCAACTGCTACCTGAGTAGCAACCGTAGAAATGGCTGTAGTTCCCGGAAACTGGAAAGCTTTGGTAAATGCCAGAGCTTCCTGATAAGTAATCCGTTCAAAACGCTTTGGTCGCTTTCCACCTTTTCCTAACCTGATTCCCAAACCTGAATTGCGTATGGTAAATGTATTAGCTCCCATACTTGAAAAATTGGAGTTGATCGAAGACTTAATAGCATCAATAGCAGTCAATATTCCAACCAAAGCCATAATACCAATGGCGATGATAAGTGAGGTAAGTACCGTCCGGAGCAATTGCCCCTTTACGCTACTTAATGCTACCCGAATATTTTCCTGAATGGTCAATTTGCTTAAGTTTACCTGCAAAAGTAACATTCATTAGCTCAATTCGCTGATTTGGCATGATTTTTCGTCAGGAACTTGACAATATCATCTCATATTCACTAAATTCGCATAAACAAATTAAGAAATGAAAAAAGCTCTCGTATTAGTTGCCTTCGCATTTGGGTTCTCCTCTATGGCTCTGGCACAATCTGCAACCACCACATCTGGAGGAACAACCACTGCTCAGGAACAGCAAATTGCTACTCCGGCACAAGTTGCTATTGATAGTGCCACCGATGTTACTCCGGCCGATAAAGGTAAAAAATGCACGCCAGGTGAAGCTAAAGCATGTTGCTCAGATAAAGAAAAAGCTTCAGCCAGTGCAAATGGCAAATCGTGTTGCGCAGATAAAAAAGGATCCGACAAAGCTCATTGCTCCGATAAAGCTAAAGCAACAGGAAAAGAAAATGAAGCTGTACCTCAAAAGGAAAATCAACAGTAATTCAATTTAATATTCACCCCTAATCACCGCTTGCAAAAATGAAAATCACGGCCATAAGCCGGGATTTTTTATTGCTATTTATTGGTCATTTGAAATAATTTCACTTGATAAACACCGGAAGCAATTCCTCCAGATGTGAAATTTCTAAATCCACATTCGCATTGTGTTCAATTTTTTCCGGATTAAAAAATATATGATCCACATTGGCATTGCGTGCCCCGGCAATATCTGTCTCCAGATTATCTCCAATCATGATGCATTCTTCAGCAACAGCCCGTGCCTGTTTGCATGCATAGTTAAATATTTCAGGTTCCGGTTTCTTAAATCCAATTTCTTCAGAAATATGGATATGATCGAAATAAGGCATTAAACCTGAATTTTTGATTTTCAAATACTGAACTTCTTTAAAACCATTCGTGATAATATGTAAAGAATGCTTTTGCTTTAATTGCTCCAATACACTCAACGCTCCTGGGAAAAGCAATGTTTTTACCGGACATATCTGAAGATATTCTACTGAAAGTAATTCAGCAAGCTCCCTTTTTTGAACGCCAAAATTTGCTAATGCCCTTTCAAATCTCCCATAACGAAGATGCTCCTTGCTGATCAGGTTTCGATGATATTCATCCCACATAATTGCATTCACTTTCTTGTAAATTTTTATAAATTCCTGTGCTGACGGAATTCCTTCATGTTGAAGTTTGTGAGTAGCGAACAGCTCTGAAATGGCAATTTTGGAATTTGCTTCGAAATCCCACAAGGTATGATCGAGATCGAAAAAAATAGCTTTGTATTGTTTCATCCTACTACTTTTTCTTTGAGCTCATTCATATCAACAACATGGTACAATTCAAACATGGAAGTAAAAAAAACTGACCAAAAAACAATCGATATTAACATGTACAAAAATATTTTCTTCTTGTTATCTTCAAAGGCATTTGCAATGATGGTTCCAATAGGAATAGAAATAAAAACAGGAGTCAGAAACGCAACGCCTATGAGACCATATTTGCGCCAGATCCTGACAAATTTACGGTTTCGTGGAGTAAATAATTTTTTATGCTCCCCATGATCAGTAAATTCAACTATTTCGGCTTTACTGCCTCGTTGTAAGCTTGCACGACTTTTCGCAATTACCTTTTTATATTTATTCTTAAACCAACTGGCAATCAATTGTAATTCGATGCTAAAAAAAGTGAACACGGAAACGCCAAGCATACCGCCCAGTACGCAATAAATAACCGTTTCAAAAAAACTAAAATCATATCGCTCATCATAATATGCAAAAGGAGGCCCGGCAACAAATTTAACGCTGCTTAACAATATAATTAATAGAATTTTAACAAACTCGCTCACAATAGGAATATCAGTATGTATAACGTTTGCAAGCCTTCTAGGTTCTGAAAATAAAACAAATGTGTCTAAAAATTAACTTTTCTCGCCAAAAGCAAGATCCCCGGCATCACCTAATCCCGGAACGATGTATGATTGTGCAGTAAGTTCTTCATCAACAGCACCAATCCACAGGGTTATTCCCAAAGGAAGATGCTTTTTTACATACTCCACACCCTGTGTGCTTGCCAGCGCAGCAACAATATGAGTGTGCTGAGGTCTTCCTTTTTCCAGGATAGCTTTGTAAGTCATCACCATTGACTGTCCGGTTGCCAGCATCGGATCAGATAAGATAACAATGCGGTTATTTAGAGATGGCGACGAAACATATTCCAGACTAATATCGAAACTTCCATCTTTGTGATGTTTCCGGTAAGCAGAAATAAAAGCATTATCGGCATGGTCGAAATAATTAAGCAGACCCTGATGCAAAGGCAAACCGGCACGTAATATGGTTGCCAGTACAGGCTCTTCTTTAGGAAGATTTACATTCGCTATCCCAAGGGGTGTTACCACTTCCCGGGATTCGTAAACCATTTTCTTGCTGATTTCATACGCAGCAACCTCCCCTATCCGTTCCAGATTTCTGCGGAAACGCATTCTGTCTTTTTGTATAACGGCATCGCGAATTTCAGCAATGAACCTGCTTATTATTGAATTTTGCTGATTTAGTATCTGTACCATAAGAATAGGTTAAGTGATTTTGAGCGCTGAACTAGATTAATTCTTGAACCACTTCCAGGGTGGTGGCAATTGATTTTTTTTGATCTGTAAATATACACATTCTGTGGAACCAAAACTCTTATAAAATCGGGCTAATTCCTGATCATTGGATCCCTCAAAATCAAGTATTTTAATTTTCCCGGCAACATCTTTTATGTAGGTGTCAATTAAATATGGCATCGCGGAAAGATTTTTCCCGGTTGATGACAAACCCGAGAATATGAAAATACCGGTTTCCATAAACTCGAAGAAAACCGCCCCCGCTACAGTCTCCCCTGATGAACTATTCACAGTATAGACTTTTAAGGATGCGTTTTTTTCAACCGCGCTGCATAATTGGCCAAAATCCTGGTAATTACTATCTTTAAGATTTTCTACAAAACGTCCCCGGTTATTTCTGAATAAGGAAATAACATCAGCAACTGCACCATTTCGGTTTAATTGCAAATCATTTTTGGATGCTTTTTTTAGATTTCTGGTTAGGTTTTCATTGTATCCGGAATGCGTCACTGCAGGGTCAGGATTAAGATTTAAAACATAATTCCGGTTGCTTTTTACAGAGAATGATTCCGGAATATTTTGATTATAAATATTTAAATTTAATTCTATGAAGGAATAAACTTTAGGAATAGCATTCAAAAAGCGAACACATACCTGATCATCAGCAGATGAATGATGGAAAATGCCGAGTTGCTGTGCAAAAAATGGCGGGTAAATATAATTCATCAGGTATTTACTTTTTTTGGTAACAGGCATCACTGATTGGTAATCATCCTCTACCAATGCATCCCAATCGTTGCAGATCATATCCAGATACCAGGAACAACCATAAACCGATTTTTGAACAGATGTCTGTATACAACTATCCCATTTGTCCCTGTCAATTTGATGGTTTTTGAGATAGCGTATCATAGTTCAACAATTCCTCAGGAAGCAGCTTCAACTAACTGTTCATACACCTTGCGCCAGCCTGCCCATATTTTATTCTCAGAAAGCGATTCATTGTGCCACAAACTTACAAAGTCACCATTTACATTTTTCACTTCTTGTATTAATGGCAGGATATGACTCATGGCATCCTGTGGTTCAACTTTCATATAATACTTTAAAGTAGCATCCATCACTGCAAATGGGTGAACCTTCAGATTGGTAATTTGCTCGTTATCGAGATCGTAAAAGAAGAAGGGAGAACAAATGCTTGCCCTGAAACCTACCTGCAAGGCATACCCCATTGTATAATCATCTGTGATATCGAGTTCAATCAGTTTTCGGTAAGTTTCAGGAAGCTTAAGAACCAGAAAATGCTGGCGGCTTTTGGTAACTTCTCTTTTTAGAATCTTACTGAGTTCATTCAGTTCTTTTTTGAGGCGACCGGGATTCTTATTGGAACCATACGAAGGATGAATTCCACTTTCAGCATAATCGGCAATCGATTTAATTAAAGAACGGAACTTTCGTGAATCAACAGGAACGTTTTTATCATTTACACCATATTCCCCAAGAAGGAAAAAGTAGATGGATTTGAACTTGTATTTTCGCTGTAGTTCCAACTGCAATTCATAAGTATCATAAGGATCTTTCACACTACCTGCAAGTACCTTGGCTCGCTGAATCAGTTCCTCAAAATCAAATTGAACAATGGATCTGGCAAATGCACCTGCAGTCCGCATGAATCCTTTTTCAAGATATGCCCAGGCATTATCAATATCAATGGTGGATATAAAACGGTATTTCTTTTCAGGAAAAACCATTTCCGGATATCGTGATTTGAATAATTCTTTCAATTTCAAAGCGTAGATATTCACTAACGGTTTTTGAAGAAAATTCTTTTGATATGCCAGACTTTCGGTAGTTTCATACCTATCGTGATTATCACGCAAATGTGGAAGGTATTCTTCATATCTGCTCACCAGATAAAAAGATGCAGCAAACGGATCAAATGGAAAAGCATACTTGGGATGGGTTGCAAAAAATGCTTTGATTCCATTCCAATCAAAGACAGATATCTGCTGATCCTCTATTCCCTTTTCAAATAATAATCTGGAAGAATAAATAAAAATTTCATCCCCAACCGGCTGGTCTGCGTATGTCATGCGAGGCCCCGACATAGCCGCAAATTGCATGGAGGATGTCACAAACTGATAATCGACACCTAGAAGATCTTTAAAAATCAGATCAAAGGTGTATTTTAGTCTTGTAGTGACTGTGGGTGTGTAAACAACTATAGGAGGACCAACCATGCAGAAATAATGGTGCTAAGTTATAAAATCCCCCGTAGTACTACTTCATTCGCTATGCGATTTTCTACATTTTGCCCTCATCAGCAAAACTGTAATAAAGTTCACCGGCTATAATCAGGTGATCGAGAACAGAAATATCGAGCACTTTGCCAGCTTCCACAATGCGTTTCGTGAGCGATAAGTCGGCATCACTTGGCTTGTGATTTCCACTCGGGTGATTGTGGCACATGATAATACTTGAAGCAGAGGCATCCAGAGCCAATTTAAATATCACTTTCGAATCCACTACTGTGCCGGCAAGTCCACCTTTACTGATCTGATGCTTACCTATTATGTTATTAGCGCGATTGAGCAAAAGAACCCAAAATTCCTCATGATTGAGATCTGAAAGTAAAGGCGTAAACACCTCAGCTACTGTTTTACTGGAAGTAACTTTTACTAATTGAACAGCTTCAGCGGATCTTCGACGGCGTCCCAGTTCAAGTGCTGCCATTACAGTGATAGCCTTAACTTCACCCATTCCTTTGAACTTCTTAAGATCACCGATTGATAATCGTGATAATTGCATCAAATCGTTGGATACTGAATTTAGAATCCGACGGGATAATTCAACCGCGGTCTCTTTTTTTGTGCCGCTTCTGATTAAAATTGCAAGTAATTCGGAATCAGATAGTGCATTTCGTCCCTGATTCATCAGTTTTTCACGCGGGCGATCGGCTTCAGCCCAGGCTTTTAAATTGGAATCTTCCATAAAAAGAGGTTTTTAAAAAATACCTGAAAATGAAAAAACCTTCCCCACCCGGGGAAGGCCAATAAGTTTACACGACTAAGCTAAAAACTATTAAGCCAGTTTGTTTACCATTACGGTAAGACTTGACTTCAAATTAGCAGCTTTGCTTTTGTGAATCACGTTCTTTTTAGCCAGTTTATCGAGCATAGATGCAACACCAGGCAACATTGCTGAAGCAGCTTTTTTGTCGGTAGTAGCACGCAGGTTCTTCAATGCATTACGCATAGTTTTAGCCTGATACTTGTTTCTGTCTTGTTTTGCTTCGTTAGACCTGATTCGCTTTTCAGCGGATTTGTGATTAGCCATTGTATTGGTATTAACCGTTAAATTTTAAGTACAAACAATTACAATTTTGTTACAACTGCCTGATTTTGTAGCCCGTACGGGAATCGAACCCGTGTTTCCTCCGTGAAAGGGAGATGTCCTAGACCCCTAGACGAACGGGCCAAATTATGCCTCCTTTTGTAAAAGAGGTTGCAAAAGTATAAAAAATGTAAATAATTACCAACAATTATCAAAAAAATTAACTGACCCCGTCGGATTCTGATTGAAACTTGAAGCCCAGACGTTTGCCGGTGCTCACAACGGTAGCTAACTCCTTCTCCATCACCTCTTGAACAGATATTGCACCGACCTTATCAAATGGAGGCGTTTGAATGTCGAAATTAAGACAATGCAAAATAGCTGCTTCAACAATAGCTGTGAGTCTCGGAGAATCAATCAAATCGTTGTCGAAATCATTAAAATCAATGCCCAAATGTCTTTTCCCTTCGACAAAAAAATGATTTTCCTGATTTATGAATATTCTGGCAATGAGCAACCCCAAATCATTTCCCCGTTTATATTGAAATGAATCGGTAAGGAAGTTGTAAATGGAAATCATCCCGCAATAGGCATTGAACGGCTGTTGTTTGACATATGAGCTTTTGTTGACATGATGACTATCATCGAATGTGTAAACATTGGAATGCATAGAAAAAATGAGAATATCATCATATATCCGAAACTCAATATCAAACGGCCCTCTTTCATGATAACTTACTGCAATGCGTTTGTCAACCTGCGAAAGTGATTTATTAATATCTGCTTCGAGTTTTCTTAAAACCACTTTAAGTTCTTTGAAGGCAGCCTCTGTTTTTTGAATGGTATTCATTTTCACAGGTGCTTTCTCAGCAAGCGATTGCAAAATCAACGAATAGGTGGGTGAATCGCTACTCATGGTTCAATAGTTTGTTTATCAGTAAGCTCGGGCAAATACAACTCGTTGGGTGGAAGGTTTACCTGTTAAAATGCAATTCCCTGACTCAGGTTTGTTATCTAATGGAATACATCTGATAGTGGCTTTCGTCAGCTCTTTAATCTTAAGTTCGGTTTCCGTTGTGCCATCCCAATGAGCGTGCACAAAACCTCCTTTATTATCAAGAATATCCACAAATTCATTCATGGAATCAGCTTTCCAGGTTGCCGTTTCGCGGAATGACAACGCTTTATTGTAAATATTCTCTTGAATCTGGTTAAGCAAATGTTCAATTTTTACATCCAGATCAGTAACCTGATAAACTGCTTTTTCTTTGGTATCTCTTCTGGCTACCTCCACACTGTGATTTTCCATGTCGCGTGGCCCAATGGCAATTCTCACCGGAACTCCTTTTAATTCGTATTCGGCAAATTTCCAACCTGGTTTATGAGTATCCCTGTTATCGTATTTTACTGAGATGCCCTTGGCTTCAAGTGCTTTTTTAATTTTTTGAGAGTATTCGTTCAATTGAGCCAGTTGCTCTTCGTTTTTATAGATAGGGACTATCACAACCTGAATTGGAGCTAGTTTAGGAGGTAATACCAAACCGTCATCATCAGAGTGAGCCATCACAAGCGCACCCATCAATCGTGTTGATACCCCCCAGGATGTTGCCCAAACATAATCCTGAACACCAGCTTTATTGGTGAATTTCACATCAAATGCCCTGGCAAAATTCTGACCTAAAAAATGAGAGGTCCCCGCCTGCAACGCTTTTCCATCCTGCATCAATGCTTCAATACAAAAAGTCTCGACTGCTCCGGCGAACCTTTCATTTGCGGTTTTCACCCCTTTTATAACCGGCATAGCCATCCAGTTCTCTGCGAAATCGGCATAAACACCCAACATTTTGGTTGTTTCTTCCATAGCTTCTTCTGCAGAAGCATGAGCAGTATGTCCTTCCTGCCATAAAAACTCAGCTGTCCGAAGAAACAATCGCGTTCGCATTTCCCAACGAACCACATTAGCCCATTGGTTAACTAATATTGGAAGGTCGCGATAAGATTGAATCCAGTTTCTGTAGGTATTCCAGATTATGGTTTCAGAAGTTGGCCTCACAATAAGTTCTTCTTCTAACTTAGCATCAGGATCTACTTCAATTCCTTTGCCATCAGCCGTATTGCGCAAACGGTAATGTGTAACAACCGCACACTCCTTCGCAAACCCCTCAATATGAGCAGCTTCCTTAGCAAAAAAGGATTTTGGAATAAATAATGGAAAGTAGGCATTGGAATGACCGGTGTCTTTAAACATCTGATCAAGAGCCCGCTGCATTTTTTCCCAAATGGCATAACCATAAGGTTTAATAACCATGCATCCTCGTACGGCTGAGTTTTCTGCCAGATCGGCCTTTATGACCAGATCCTGGTACCATTCGGAGTAGTTTTCGCTTCTGCTTGTAATTTCTTTTCCCATTGGGTAACTTTGAAAAATAAATTGGTATGGATTTTGTTTTAATGAATAGCGTGACAAAATTGCGTAACAATTAGCACAATTGCAATTCAGAGTTAAACCTGATCCCAATTAACCAGTCAAACCATTCAAAATCAACAATCATGAAATCAATGCTTCTTCCGGTAATTGCAGCTGCCCTGCTACTAGGGTCCTGCTCTTCGCAAAATATGTCGAGGTCCGGTTCTGGTAGCTACGACGATGTTTACTATTCTGCAAATGATCAACGTACGGAATCATCAACTTCTGATGCTTCTTCGCAAACTCCGGCTTCTGATCCTGCACAATATACACAGGAAGAGTCAAATTCACGATTTGATTACAATGGTGAAAATGAAACACAGCCTTCTTCCTCTTCAACTTCAACATCTGAAGATGGAACAACTTACATAACCAACAATTATTACGACGAAGATGATTATTATGATTATGCTTATTCATCACGTTTAAGAAGATTCCATACCAATGTTGGCTTTGGATATGGTTATTATGACAATTACTTTACCAATTCATACTGGTATGATTACAACCCGTATTCTTATGGTGTAAGTATTTATTTAGGTTACAACTGGTGGACTCCACATTACAATACCTATTACAACTATTGCTATACTCCATACAGCTATTATGGATACAATCCCTGGTATTCCCCATGGTACAACCCATATTCCTATTCTCCTTACTATTCCTACATGAATGGTTACAATCAAGGTTACATGAATGGATTTTATGATGGTTACTACAATAACTATTATAACAACCCTTACTACTATAACAGCTACGATTATACCAGTCAATATTATGGTCCACGCAGAAGAGGCGGTTCAAATCTGATGGCTTCAGGTACTTCAACAAGTGTTGGTCAGCTCTACGAATCGAACCGTCCTGAAAGGGCAAATACTCCTACTGTTAAGCCTGCAAATCCTGATCCACGTCCAATGAATCCGGCAACTGCAACTCCTGGCAGAACACCATCCAAAGCAAATACTGTTTCGGATCCTAGACCTGCGAATCCTTCAGGTGCAGTAAAAGGCGGAACCAAGCCAGCTGACTACAGTTCTGATCCACGACCAATGAGTCCGTCCAATTCAGGTAAAGGTGATACAACTCCAGCAAACTACTCATCTGATCCAAGACCTAAAAATCCGAATGGTTCAGGCAAAGGAGAAACTACTCCTAAATCAGATAATGTTAATCCGTCGAATTATAGCAGTGATCCCCGTTACAACCCTGCTCCTGTAAAAGGAAATACAAATTCAGGAGTTAACAACCCTGTAAGAGGAAATTCAAATCCTGACCCTAAACCTTCAAATCCTTCATATTCAACTCCAGGTAAAAACAACTCAGCACCTGCAAATGAACCACCAAGGAGCACTCCTAAACCGGCTTATGAATCGCCACGTAACAATCCTAAACCAAGTTACGAAGCACCAAGAAATAACCCTAAGCCTTCTTATGAAGCTCCAAAAGGCAACCAGCCTTCTTCTCCAGCACCACGACCACGTACCCAGGACTCAAACAGCAGACCCAGAGTACAACAGGAACAACCAAAAAGAGACAACAGTTACTCTGCTCCAGCCAATAACAACTATCAGGCACCTGCGAGCCAACCTCGTCAATCTACCGGAAATTCAGGTAGCAGTGGTTCCAGAAGTGAAGATGGTGGAGGAAGAAGACCACGTTAAAAGTTATAATTCTAATCGAACCAAATTATGAGATATTTAATCAAAGGCATGTTAACAGCATGCCTTTTTTATCCCCTTTCACTGTTAGCGCAAAATGAAATAGACGCGCTTCGTTACAGTCAGACTGGTTTTGGATCTACAGCCCGGTCACTGGCCATGGGCGGTGCCTTCGGTGCTCCCGGAGCAGATTTTTCATCTTTGATGATCAATCCGGCCGGAATCGGTGTGTATAAGAAATCGGAGTTTACCTTTTCATTAGGTTTCAATAACAGAATCACAGAAAATGATTTTCTTGAGAATAAAAATTCTGATAGCAAATTCAGAGTAGATATTCCGGATCTCGGACTTGTTTTTGCCATTCCTAAGAAGAGTGAAAACGGAATAAAGCAACTCAGTTTTGCCTTGGGTTATAATCGTACGGCAAACTTCAACAGCGAGAGCAGTTTTGAAGGTAAGAACACCAACAATTCCATTCTGGATTCTTTTATTGATCAGATTGCAAATGATGGTGGCGCAACGGAGGATGACCTTTATGATTATTATGCATTCGATGCAGATCTTGCATACCAGACTTATCTGTTGGACCCAGATCCGAATAATATCAATCAATATATTTCAGTAATTCCTGATGGTGGTGCATATCAATCGAAGGTTACTACTACCAGAGGAGGAATGGGCGAATTCACACTTGGTTTTGGTGGTAATTACAATGAAAAGATTTTCTTTGGCGTAACGCTTGGTTTCCCAAGTGTTCGTTATGAAGAAGAATCTACTTATGAAGAAAACGACAAGGACAACGAAATCATTAATGCCGACTCAACAATTGATTTCAAAGCTTTGGTTTACGACACTTATCTGAATACAAGCGGAAATGGTGTAAATGCCCGGTTTGGAATAATCTTCAAACCTGTTGAATGGGTTAGAGTTGGAGCATCTATTCACACTCCTACTTATTATTATCTGAATGATCAGTACAGGGCATCTATGAGATCAGCTTTTGGTGATGGCACCAATTATAGCCTCGATTCGCCTGAGGGAACTTATTCTTACAACCTAACCACTCCTTTCAAAGCAGTTGGAAGTGTAGCCTTTTTATTTGGACAAAATGGAATGGTGAGTTTCGATTATGAATTTACCGATTATTCAGCAGCAAAACTTGATGCAAGTGATTATAATTTCAGCAATGAAAATAAGCTGATTAATAAATTTTATAATGATGTGGCCTCTAATTTCAGAGGTGGATTGGAATGGAAATATCAAAACTTTGCATTTCGTGCCGGTGCTGCCTATTATTCCACACCATTTAAATCACAATATACCACCGATGAAACCGATCAGCATGTTATCAGTTATACCGGCGGAATTGGATTCCGTGAGAAAAAATATTACTTCGATTTAGGTTACGGGTATTCAACCAGAAATGAATACTTTGCTCCTTATACATTATCCAATGAATCGGTTCCTGGAAGTACTATCAAAAGAACAGATCACAGGATAATAGCAACCATGGGCTTCAGGTTCTAATCTGCTTCTTCCGGATTGTATAGCAAACTGCTGATCTTTTTTGAATCCAGTATCTCATTTGCTACTTCCAGAATATCGGATGGAGTTATAGCATCAAGTTGCTTGAAAACAACATCAATGTCGACGGGTTTGTTGTAATTCAACAAACTCTTCGCATTATTAAGCATAACCCCGGCTTTATTCTCGAGAGAAATGGCAATTTGACCCTTTAGCTGATATTTAAAACGAGAAAGTTGAGCAGCAGGAATTTTATCATTTCTTAATTTCTTCAGTTCTGCTTCTATGAGCTTAACTGATTTATCAAGAAATTTCTTTTCTGTTGCAAGATAGATATTGAAAAGACCGGAATCACGAAAAGGAACATAAGCTGACTCTATGTGATAAGTGAATCCATACTTTTCTCTAATATTCATATTTAGCCTTGAGTTCATTCCCGGGCCTCCTAAAATATTATTCATCAGAAATAAAGGAAAGCGTTTGGATGAATGACAGGAATATGCCTTGCATCCTGCAATATAATGTGCCTGAATGGTCTTCCGTGTTTCAGTAACGTGTGTGATTTTGGACTTCGACTTAACAGCTACCGATATATTCTTTTTATTTCTTCCTTCTTTTCCGAAGAAAGTTTCTGCTGCTTCTTTTACTTTTTCAAATGAGATATTTCCCGTATAGGAAAATACAATGCGGTCGTTGGTATAATTTTGATTGATAAAATGCAGTATGTCCTTTCGGGTAAAAGATCTGACAGAACCGTGTGTACCAAGAATAGGATTACCTAATGGCTGATTCTTGAAAACCTGACATTCAAAGTCATCATAAATCTGCTCCATTGGATTATCCATATAGGAGTTAATTTCATCTATTACGACTTCTTTTTCTTTCTCAATTTCTTTTTCCGGAAATTGTGAATGAAAAAAGATATCTGCAATTAGCTCGACTGCTCTTTCAAAGTGTGGGTTCATAAAAGAGGCATGAACACAGGTTTCTTCTTTTGTGGTGTAAGCATTTAGCTCCCCCCCTACAATTTCTAACCTGTTTAACACCTGATAAGCTTTACGCTTCTCAGTTCCTTTGAACAAGACATGCTCAATAAAATGCGCCAGGCCTTCTTTACCTCGCTTTTCATCCCGGCTGCCTGCGCCCACCATTAAGCCACAATGTGAAACATGGCTTGGGTTTTCTGAATAAACAAGTCTGATTCCAGATGATAAACGGCAGGTAAGTGATTTCATTTTTACGTTTGGAGCTGCAAAATTAGTGAAAATCAAGGTGAACCATACAAAACCATTCTTTCTCTTTCGATAAAGTAGAATTATTGGAACCCTGAACCATAAAATTATTGATGAACAATTTATTCCATCCCAAAATTAGCTAACTTAGCAAGTGCAAATAAGGATTCAAAACCATGAAACTCTCCTACCACTTTCTATTGGTAATCACACTACTTACAGTTTTTTTTACTTCCTGCAGCTCTGATGACAAAGGTGTTACCACCCCCAGGGCAAGTTGCAGCGATAACATTCAAAATCAGGGAGAATTGGGAATTGATTGTGGCGGACCTTGCAATGATTGCACTCCGGAACTTACCGCAAATGTAGATGGCGCTTTTTGGGAAGCTGATGGGAACATTAATACATCCATAAATGGCAACTCTATTATTTTTCTTTCAGGCAATGGAACCTCCACATTATCAATGATATACACAGGCCCCTTTACAATCGGGACTTACAATCTGGCTGCAGCTACTTATGGTATTACAGCAACCGGACAAAACTTTATTGGAAATACCGGAACTATAACTTTTAGCAGTTGGAATTCATCGGAAGGTGTCGTTTCAGGTTCTTTTAGCTTCGAAGCTTTTGATCTTTCAGGAGTTGGAGACACGGTAACTGTCACCCAGGGCCAGTTTAATCTGGTACCTTATCAGCCCTAAAAAGGCACTTAAAGCCCAATTTTCTTACACATGTAATCATCCTGCATTTCGGTGCGGAGCATTGTGCATTTTCTTCCGTTTAATGTTTCATGGCAACTTCAAATTCAGTGAAACAGTTTATTTCGGTCAAAAGGTATTCCCCTCCCTTTTTGAAATCAGCCTCTTTACTCTTGGCTGCGATAATTGCAATTTTGGGGACAGGATGTAACAAGGATGATTTCAATGCATCTCTGCTTGAACAAACAGTGTGGACACCTGAAGTGGCCTTTCCTTTAGTTCATACAGAAATGGGAATTGCAGACCTTGCTCAGGTGAACGATAGCAATACAACACTCATTATAGATGAAAATCAATTCTGCACTTTATTATATAACAGCAGAGCTTTTGAAGTAACCGCACAACAATTATTGGTTATTCCAGATCAAAACTTCTCGAAAGGATACGGATTAAACGCAAATCAAATATCCACATTAGGAAACACAGGAACTGTATCAATATCTAAAAGTCATACCATTGATTTCAGCCTGAGCCAGGGTGCAGAAATCGATTCGATGTTCTTTAAAGCGGGTGATCTGGAACTTTCTTTTAGTTCAGATTTCCCTTTGAATGGAAGCATTCAGTTAATTATACCCGGATTAATAAAAAATGGTCTTCCACTGTCAACCACCTTACCGGTAAATTACAATGGATCACTGCCTGTTACAGTAGCAACCACATTACCTTTAGCGGGATATAAAGGAGATTTTACAGAAGGAGGAACAGCTCACAATCGTTTAAGAGTCGATTATACTATCGTATTAAGCGGTTCAGCATCATCCGTAACTACAGGAAACCGAATATCCTGTAATCCGGTGTTCGAGGGCATTCAATTTTCTTCCTTATTTGGGTATGCCGGACAACAAAATTTAACTAATTTCAAAGATTCGGTAGAGATTTCTATTTTTAATAACTCTATTGGTTCGGGAAGTTTTTCAATTGCAGAGCCTAAAATTCGATTCGATATTACAAACTCACTTGGTTTACCTATAAATGCAAGGGTAACACAATTACTTGCATTAAATGGAAACCTCACCAGCTTTGTGGTTGCAACTGGAGTGCCTGATCCGTTACCGGTTAATAGTCCAGGCATCAATCAAATTGGTCAATCAGCATTTAGTTCAATTCAACTGGATCATAATAACAGTAATATAACTGCGATGATAGATCAGCAACCAAAGTATCTGATTTCTCAAACTCAGGCAACAACAAATCCTGCGGGACATACGCTCAATTTTTTACTTGACAGCAGCAAAATCGCAGTTGATGTGCATGTAGAACTTCCATTTTATGGTACAGCAAATAATTTCAAGGTCAAGGATACTGTACCATTCAGTTATAATGATCTTGCGAATGTTTCGGAACTTATGTTGCGAATGGATTTAGAGAATGGGTTTCCATTGGAATCGTCGGTTCAGCTCATCTTTACTGATGAACAAAATCAGCCATTAGATACGCTGTTCAATATAAATGAAGTAGTTATTCCTTCAGGAACTATTGGTGCCGGAAGTGAAAGAGTTTCGATTCCCGGCAAGAAAACACATGATCAGTTTTTTGATGTATCGAGAATTGCAAAAATTCTGAATGCAAAAAATATCATTGTAGTTGCAACGGCAACAAGTGCTAATAATGGGAATACGAATGTGAAAATATTTGCCGATTATCAACTCAAGATAAAAATTGGTGCAATTGCAAAAATGAAAATACAATGATGACAAAATTATATATGAAATACTTCTTAATGGTTGTTGTCATTTGCATTGCAGGAAACATCCGGGTAACAGCTCAACAACTAACAGCTGCCAATTTGCAGCATTTACCGCAACGCGGAAATTTCAATCCTGCTTTTGTACCCCAGGGGACAGTAAATGTTGGAATTCCTTTCTTTTCCGGGTTTGGCTTTAACTTCTCAAATAATGGATTTCGATACAATGATTTAATTAAACGCAGATCAAACGATTCACTCTATCTTGATGCAACAAGCGCTATCAATCAGATGCAAACCAGAAACCGAATATTATTCGATCTTGAAGTCGATTGGTTTTCATTTGGAGTGAGGGCTGGAAGTAATTACTTCAATCTAAGTATCAGGGAACGGGCAAATATAAATTTTGAATATTCAAAAGCTCTGATCGAATTCCTATACTATGGCAATGCAGGAACTTTGGGAACACTCCAACATTTGAATCCGGGAATTGAAAGCAGTCACTATAGAGAATATGCTATAAACTGGGCTCGACCCATTGCAAGAAACCTCCGAGGCGGGGTTAAACTAAAATATTTATATGGAATGGAGAATATCCATACCAGAGGCAATGGAGTAACAATTTATACCGATCCTCAGGACTTTACCATTACTGCTAATTCAGATCTTGCGGTATTCACTTCAGGTATAGATACAACAGCATTCAAAGATTTTTCTTTTGGAAACTATGCGTTAGGAAAAAGCAACAACGGATTTGGAGCGGATATAGGTTTAATTTACCATCCTCTGAATAACTTAGAAATCGGACTTGCCGTGCTTGATTTAGGAAGCATAAAATGGCGATCCAACATAACCAATTACAGTACGAACACAGCAAATGGGGAATTTATTTATCAGGGAATAGATATCGACGAATTCATCAATAATGATTCAACCACTGCACAGGAATATTTGGAAAATCTGGCGGACTCCATTTATACCACATTTGATGTTCAAACCAATCACGAATCCTACAAATCCATTCTACCTCGCCAGATACTTCTAAATGCCAGCTATTATGTAGCTTCTAACTACAAAGTAGGTGTGATGATAAGAAATAAAAAACAACTATCGGGAAGCTACACTGACTATCAACTGAGTTTTACAGGAGCAAATAAAAGCTGGTTAAACTATACTGTTGCATTGAATAAAATAAATAAAACTCCTGCTACTATGGGTGCGGGTGTGGTACTTAATTTTAAAAACAATCAGGTTTACTTTGTGAGTGATAATGTTCCCAGCTTGTTTAATTGGAAAAACTCATTCAATACAGGATTCCGTGCAGGAATTAATTTTGTTTTCGGAAGAAATCCTAAACCGATAACTCCGCCACAACCTACGCTTCCGGGAACCTGATTTGCTGATTAAATCACATTTTATGACCGTCCTTTGTACAACAAGGACTTAATCTTTTGACCGCTTCAGGATCAGCAGGGATTTCATCAGCATCATAACCAACTTTGGAAATTACAATGCGTAATTGTTCTGGTGTAGTTTTCTTTGGATTGTAAATTACCTTTGCTTTTTTGGTTTTAATATCCAATTCAGCAAAACGAACACCTTTTTCGTTTATGAGCGCTTTCTCGATAATTTCTTTACATTCCTGACATTGAGCTGTTGTTTGAATATAAATTTCTTCAGATTGAGCTGATGTTTTTTCAGGTGCTGCAACCGCAAATATCAATGCAGTAATTAGTATGGTTAAATATTTCATTTGGGCTATGTAGTTTAAATTTTATTGACTGAATGGAACTTATATAAGACGTTATTTATTTGCTTGATCTGCGTTGAATTCATAAATACAATTAACAAATTTATGATTTCTTTTGTTTAATACTATACCTGAAGCCCAAATATATTTTTCTTCCCATAATAGGCCCCCAAATATTAGTCGCATCGAATTCACTGCCAAAAGGATTTTCGGCTCCAAGTACAGGCATTTCCTGTCTGAAATCTGAAATATTTTCACAGCCTGTATATACCTCCCAATTTTTAAAAATACGGGTAACTTGTGTGTTGAAAGTGACGAACTCGGGTGATTTGCTTCCCTTTACTTGTGAATCAGAATGACCCTGATGTAATGAACTATGCAGTTCGGATGCATTATTCAACTGTGATTCGCCAGTATAATGCATGGTGAAATCAAATTTCCACAGAGCATTTTTTGTTTCATAAGCTACATTTGCAAGTGCTTTATTGGCGGCAACGAGAGGTTTCTGAGTGGCGATACCATTAAAATCAGCTACAACATCGTCATTTTTGAATGCAACTCTGAGATCTAATCTTTTAAACACTTCGTAATTTAGAGCCACCTGAAAACTTCTGGATATTGATTCACCTTTCAAATTATAGAAGTAAATAAATTGTTCCGAAGAATATGTATCAACAATAACCTGATTGCGGAAATCGGTAATATAGTAATCGGCACTCAGGGAACCAGACCGATAGAATAATTGGAATTTAGCAGTGACATTGGTTCCATAGTTCCAGGCAATTTCTGGTTCTAATTGTTCCTTTACAAACCAGTCACGGGCTGTAGCCATCAATGCGATGTTATCGGCAAATATATTTGCAGTCCGGAAATTTCTGCCGGCCGATGCTCTCCAGATTATATTCTGAGTAAAGTTATATTTGACATGCAGCCGCGGGGTATAAAACCAACCATGGTCACTATGATAATCGATTCTTGAGCCGGCAACAACACCCAGCTTATCCTTTCTATTCCATGTATACTCGAAATATGCTCCGGGAACGGTTTCTGAATGATTGTATGGGAAATCTAAATACGTTTCTTCGAAATCATCATATCTAAGATCAAGGCCGGCTTTCCATTTGTGGTCCGTTGTTCCAATAATCGACATATAAATCAGGGACCCATAAAATCCCAGCTGTTGTGCATCGTATGATTTGAGACCAAAATAAGAATGCTGATCATGAAAAGTGCCGGAGAGAATTACGCCTGCAGACTTCCAGGGTGTAGCCGGAAAAACCAATCCATTTTTTGAGAACACCTCTATTCTCTGGGTTTCAATCCGGACTCCATAACCGGACGTGGTATCAGCGAAATCTTGAAAATCATACTTCAACTGCCCTCCTCTTCTTTTTTCAATGATTCCTTTTACGCCAAATTGTGCTTCGTATTTTTTACCATCATAATAAGACCATCTGTTTAATATATTTCCCTGAGTAACCAATGGCATATCAAGAAAACCATCATCCTGATGGTCCCATTTGGTTTGCATATTTTCCCCATGCAACATTATCATCGTTTTCAGATTGTCATTTACCTTCATGGTTTGATAGGCATTCAATTCCATGTTTCCTGAACTGGCACCATAAAGATTGAGATAAAATTTATCGGCTTTATCAGGTTTCAGGAATTCAACATTTATCAGACCGGTTGCCGATTCATACCCATTTGCTACGGAACCGCTGCCTTTGGTAATTTGAATAGATTCCATCCAGGGTCCGGGAATATACCCCAAGCCATATGCTGCAGAAAGTCCTCTGACTGCAGGAATATTTTCTGTCATTATCTGTGAGTAAATTCCTGAAAGACCTAACATTTGAATTTCCTTTGCGCCAGTCACAGCATCAGAATATGCAACATT
>CAUJFJ010000287.1 GCA_963169675.1 Bacteroidota bacterium | reverse complement strand
TTTCAATTTCAAGAACCTCAGCAACATTCATCTCCGGCTCACCGGGAACTATTCTGGTGTATTCCATAAAAACGCGATGCTCATCTGCGGTAAGTGAAACTTCCCGATACTGCAATTCCTGTAGTCGTTGAAAAGCATCTTTCCACCAGTCACGTAGTGAATCTTTACCTTTTATTAATCCATTTGTTTCAGGCCTATGCACTTTTAGTTTCGGACTGAAATGAATTGCCTTTTCATCATAAAGTGCAAGTAAGTTTTCCAGATTATGTTCATTAAAACATCTTAGCCATGTTTTAGCAATTCCGAGATTTTTGACTGATAGAGATTCCATTACAACAACTTACTTCGATTTAACTCAATTTCAAGATTGCAACAATTACTTGTAGAACTCAAAGATTACCATTCAGGCTACGGCATTTTTACGGTGGATCACAGAGCCTAAAACAACTATTAATGCATAAGCGATAAAACCAAACACGGGACTGATAAAACCGGCAGCTAAACCGGCAAGTAAACCAATCGGGAAAATGAGGTATTCAATTCTTTCATGCTTAAGTTGAGCTTTGGATAGCGTTTTATCAAATAGATTATTTTTAGCGTTCGTAACATGATCAAAAACAAAATAATTCAGAATCGATAATAAAAACAAACTAATTCCATAAACTAAAACAGGCAAATAAAATTCAGCTGTAGAATTTTGTGCGAAATAGGAAGTCGAGAATGGGATGAATGTGGTCACAAAAAGAAATGCAGAATTTAACACCAAAAGTTTGTTGTCATAATTTGTTATTCTTCCAAAGAGACTATGATGTTTTTTCCACTGCAGAAGAATAATAACAAAGCTGATCACAAACGCGATAAACTGGGGAAACAATTTTTTCAACTGAGCAAGTTGTGCATCAAAGGATGCGCCCGGCTCAATCTGCGGTGCTTTAATCTCAAAAATTAAAAGCGTCACAGCGATAGCAATAACTGCATCGCTTAAAAAAGCAATTCGCTCGACCTGAAACTGGAGTTTTTCCTTTTCGTAATGCTTATCCATAAAATTATATCGGGTAAATGTCTGAAAAAAACCAATATATTTTAACGGATAAGAGAAATAGTTCCATAAAGGGGTTTACGGGACTTATCTTTTGCTATTGTAATCAGATAGGTATAAATTCCCTGTGGGGCTTTGGTACCGGAAAGGGTTTTCCCATTCCATGTCTGAGCAGAGTTTTCAGATGCAAAAACGGTCTGTCCCCACCTGTTAAAAATTTGCATACTAAATCCACCATTGGAGAATCCGGTCACACCAAACTGATCATTTATTCCATCATCATTAGGAGTGAAAGAGTTTGGAATATAGGCAGTAATAAAGTCATCAATAATAACTTCCCGCAAAGCGGTATCGGTGCAGCCAAAAGAATTTGTCACAACCAATTCAACCGGAAAAGTTCCATAGGTATTGAACTTATAAGTGGGATTTTGATCTGTGATTAATAGCGTATCACCAAAATCCCAGCTCCAGCTAAGTGCGTCCAGTGATGCATCGGTGAATGTTACTGTCGGGTCGAGTAATGAAGGCTTGCCAGGTGCAAATTCAAAAGCAGCTTCCGGTACCGGATACACTTCAATATAAACAGAGTCGGTGATCGCATCGTAACATTCATCATCCACTGTAGCGTAATAATATCCTGTTGTAACAGGAATAAATGTCAATTGATTTGAAACAACATTTCCTGCACTCCAATCATAAGTATAAGTGGCAGAATTCCCACCGCTAGCATCCATGTTCAGATCAATGACTGTTCCTGCACAAATCTGAAACGGTCCATCTGTTAGATCTGCAGCAAGTGAATCATAAATATTATAAATCAATGGATCGGCATAAGCATATGTAGGAGATAAACAAGGGTATCCTGATGTTGTAGTAACTGTTACCTCGTCGCCATCCTGTAAATTGCTCAATACTATGGTATCATTATTTATAAACTGATTTGCCCCATTTATAAGCCAGTTAAAAACTGTAGGATATCCGGGAGTTACAAAAGCCTCTGCCGTAAACATAATTTCCTGGCCCGGACAAATTGTACCGGTAACATCGGTAAACATTTCTATTTCCGGTTCAATAGTTGGCGGAATATTATACACAATTGTATTAGATTCCTGGGGCGGACAACCGGTAGAAGGGGTAACAATAAGATAAACTGCGAGTATTCCGGATGGACTTGCTGCGGTAAACTGTGGTATGTTGGTTCCGGCAGCTGAGCCATTGATTATCCACTGATAAACAGGATTCGAACCGGTATTGGTGGTAACAGCGGAATACAAGCATATTTGCTGCGGGCACAATACACTTCCGAAACTCGAAGTTATACTCACCGTTGGTGCCGGAATGGAACTTATGGTAATAGTAAATGGCGGCGATTGAACAGTATCTACTAATGCACAAGATGCATTTGAAATCATTGTTACCACTACTACATCGCCATTGGAAAAATTAGTTGATGTGTAAGTAGGGCTGTTAGTTCCCACAGGAGAACCATTCACGGTCCATGCATAAACAGGTGCAGATCCACCTAAAAAAGGATTAGCAGTGAGTGTTATTTGTGAGCCCTGACAAACAATTCCCGAAGGAGATCGTGTGATGTTTACTGTTGGTGTTAAGGATGCTGGTCCCGATGTTACATAAATAGAAAATATTTGATTGGTAATTTTGCTGGGGCAGCCATCATCGACAACGGTAACAAAAAACTGATATGGAGTAGGTCGGGCCATACCACAAATGGGAGTCCAGCAAAACTGTGATGTAACAGTACCTGCACCTGAAGCATTGGGCATAGTACCCGGCGGATTTACTTGTGCAGGATCGAGCAATTGTCCAGATGCTGTTAGAAATAAACTATCGCCATCGGCATCATTAAAGGTAGCAAAAAAGCACAGATTTTGTCCTTCAGAAATGGTGTAGGTAGATGTGCCGGTTGTATTGGAAAGTATCGGAACTGCATTGGGAGTACAAACAATAGTTATCAGTTGCAAATCGCGTCGTATCATCGATATCAAAACGCCATTTCTATATTCCCGTATTTCAATAGCAGCGACATAAAATCCCTGGTTGTTAAAATAGAATTTCGACAAACCATTTATTGGATCAACGGAAGCAAAACCTCCTGCTCCGAAAACCTGTGTTGGAGAAAATCCCGGAGCATAAGTAACATCCGGAATTGGCAATGTATAAGGATTATTATCCACGAATGGATCCGGGGCCGGGTTATTCTGTCCTGAATAACCTGCATAAGGAATGACCAAAGAATATGCCAGCGAATCGCCATCGGGATCGATGGCATTATTTAAAATTGTTGTAGTATCGTTTATACAAACAAAAGGAACACTGACATCCGAAATTTGCGGAGTCGAATTAATTATGGTGTTTGGAATGTATGCATAGAAAGTCATGCCGGCGGCACCGGGTTGTGCAATATTCAGAATATTTCCATTTCGGCAGCATCGTTCAACAGATAGATGAAATCCTTCAATATTGTCGGGCAACAAAATGGTCACATTGTATTCACCACGTTCTATACAGGCACTTGCTTCGAAGGTGCAGTTACTGTTTGGCGAATAGGCAACCACATCGGAACCAATGAGTGGCAGAATTTCGGTTGCATACCAAATTTTAGATGGTGATGGATTGAGACTATCTGTGATATACACTCCAAGATACATTTGAGGGTCGAGTGCAGCAGGAATTGCACCAGTTGAATCGCAATACCGGTAAACGATAAGTTTCACATCATAAAAACTTCCACCCTGAAACGGACCACTATAAGTATAGGTCAACTCCCCTCCCATCAGGTGCGTTGCTTTTGCAGGCTTCGCAATTACCATCAGGGTAATGATGCTTAGAATGAGGAAGAAGAACCTGCTGAATTTCATTAACTTATTGAATCTGAACAGCTAATATACGGAACATTATCGGATGCATCTGTCACTTCAGCGTAAAAAACGACTGATTCCACCCTGTATTATTTAAGACAGATAAAAGCTGCTAATTGCTGTCCGGGAAAAAGAATAAAAAAAGGCCGGATTGGCCCTTCTTATAATATTGATTATCTGTTAATTATCACATCAATTCGATTTTCAAAGCATCGTATAACCGATCCAGATCTTTTTGAGAATTAAAGCCATTAATCGAATAACGGATGTACACTTTATCGTTTTGCTGCATCACCGGAATTTCGATTTGGTACTTATCGAACAGCATTTTTTGAAATTCCCGGGGATTTTCCAGGGCCACCTGAATACTAAATAATTGTCCGAAGAACTCCTCAGTCAAAGGTGCCAGTGGAGCGAAACCGGTTA
Organism: Bacteroidota bacterium; assembly: GCA_963169675.1. Taxonomy (GTDB): domain Bacteria; phylum Bacteroidota; class Bacteroidia; order AKYH767-A; family OLB10; genus JADKJB01. The sequence continues at coordinate 5,411 of CAUJFJ010000287.1, read as the reverse complement.
GATCACAAAAGCGGAGTGCATTTTCGAGAACCATTTTTTTGCAGGAATTGGAAACCTCCCACCAATTATGTTCCTGCATAAATTCGATTGCTTTGGGAATAGTGAGGTATGCAGAAAAATCGCGGGTGCCATTAAACTGATGATAATCGAGGAACTGTGAATCAGAAGGAGTGTCGCTATCGTATCCCCAACTCACCACCAAAGGTTCAATCTTAATTTGTAATGATTTGCGCACATAAAGAAAAGTACTTCCTTTTGGTGTCATCATCCATTTATGACATGCCCCGGTGTAAATATCGGCATCAAGTTCTTTCAGGTCTAATTTCATGTGACCGGGAACATGAGCGCCATCAATGATAGTCATCAAGCCCCTCTTCTTTGCTTCCTCAATAATTTCCTTTACAGGAAGGATTAATCCGGTAGCGCTGGTGATATGACTGATAAAAACGACTTTTGTTTTTTCAGTATATCCATTCCAAAACTCTTCCAGAAATGATTCCTTACTCAGAATTGGTAACGAGATTGATTGCCGGATAAATTTTGCATTTACTTTGTTGCAATAAAATTTCCAGGTTCTGTCCATTGCACCATATTCAATATTGGTGGTCAGCACTTCATCATTTTCTTTTAATCGAAGGGTATTGGCAATTATGTTAATTGCAAAAGTTGGATTAGGAACATATACCAGATCATCGGCATTTGCATTGAGATAATTTCCGAGCGCCATTCGGGATGCTTTCAGGTATTCTGGGCCATTGACTGCGAAAAATTGTACCGGTTCCCATTCCAGTTCCCTTTGCCATTTCTGATAATCATCGAACACCACCTTAGGAGAAGCGCCAAAAGAACCGAAGTTAAGGAATGTTATATCGGGATTAAGAAGGAAGTGTGAGGATAAATTCGAGGCCATTGGAACGGTGTTTGCGCAAAGGTAAAGAATAGTCCTTAAAATAAAATTGAGGGTAGCAAAATTATTGCTACCCTCAATTTTTAACCTTTCAAAAGTAAAATACCGTCCATGTTAATTCTAATTTTTTACAAGCTTTATCCGACCCTTAACATTCCCGTTTCCCGCAATAACTTCACAAAAATAAATACCGGAAGTTACATGGGAGAGATTGATTTCGGTTTGATATCCCTTGAAATTATCAATACTGCTTATTGTTCTGCCGGCAATGTCACAAATTCTGATAGTGTGTGATTCGCTGACCGGATTTAAGAATTTAATTGTTATATCTGATGAAAAAGGATTAGGCATTGCGATAAAATAAGGCTTTTCATTTTCCTCATCTTTAACACCCAGCAGGTCAATCATGGTATTGAATGTAGTGTTCGTAACAATTGCGGGATTATAATCGAAGAAAATATGCGCGGTGTTATTAATTACAGTACCGGGAACAACGTTTGCTTTTGGTTTAATTGAATAAGAAATAAATCCACTACTTGCTGCGTAATTGGTATTACTGTCAGGAAGCAGAATATTGTTAAAAGTAAAAAGCATTGCGCCATTTGCTTGTCGGGTAACATTCACCGGGTGACTGCTTCCAATAAATCTGAAAGTTGAATAATCGAGATGGGTACTGAGGGTATCTCGTATTTTCACTACAAAAGCCGTATCATTTCCGGTATTCTGGAAACGGATAGTATAGAGCAGCGTATCTGACTTTAAAGTATAATGCGGAACATCAAAACCTTCGGGACTAACAATCTTATCATTAGGATCATAAGCACAGGAGATTTCCTGCGTTAATGAAGAATAAACAGTAGTTGGCACTCCGAAATCATCATAAGTTACTTCTGAAGAATTTATGATCGTGTCGCCGGGTAATAAGCCAATGTTGGTACAAGAAATACGAAATGAACGTTGTTCAAATGGCAATAATCCTGAATAATTCCATGTAAAAGTATCGGCACTTGCAGAAGAATATGGAGGGAAAGATGAATTAAAACTAAGCTGAGAATCCATAATAAACCGAACTGTTCCGGCAAGCACACCGGTTCCATCGTTATGAATGTTAACCCAATAGTTGATCAAGTTGTTACATCTTGGTAATGAACCAATAATTTCCGATTCTAGATCATATGTTACCTGAGTAGGAAATAATCCAAAGTCGAGACTATCAATAATTCCTGATGTTATTGAAACGCTATAACTGGTGGAATCAGAAGTAATTGTCCAGTCAGGGGTTGTATTGATGTTTACAGTATATGAATTAATAGGTAGATTATACAAATAATTGCCTTGTTGGTTAGTCAACATAGATTGTCCGACAGGAGCCACCGAAACCGGATAATTACTCATCCCAAAATCACCACTATCATGAGTTCCATTTTGATTTTGATCGTAGTAAATATTTCCAGACAATCCATAATTGTAAATTGGTGTTAGTGGTTGTCCGGCAAAAACTTCATTCACATCTTTATTTAAATAGTAAATATCATTGGGACCAACAGGTTGGGGACCGTTAAATGAATGGCCCGGGTAACCGTCAATTTGTACGATGATGTGCATATCAGAACTTACATTTCCGGCAATAGCAGGATAAACTACTTCATCAAAATCTGAATCAAATACATTCACGGGTGGAGTCCAGCTATTTCCCCCATCGGGAGAAACCATTGCATAAGTATTGCGGTAACTCATATCGGGGACACCTCCGGAAGAAGTATTTTCTTTAATACTTGAATATACCAGATAAATATTATTCGCAGCATCAACACCGGCGGATGGCATTCCGGATAATGATTTTTCATAAGTTGCAATGAATGGATGAATGGAAATAACACCATCGTTATCGAGATCGACTGCCGAGGTTAAAATTTCAGGCATAGCTCCCTGGAAACTTTCATTCCAATAATACAGTCCATCGGTATCCGGAAAATATCCAAAGGCGGCAAAGGGATCAGTATCAAGTACCCGCATTCTGCCTGCCCAGCAATGAACCAAATTATTATTATCAATCAACACTTCGAGTCCTGGATCAATAAATTCTAGTGTGTCAGCAACCCCATCGCCATCAACATCTGTGATATCCGTATTCTGATTATAATGAGCTAATGGGAATTCCATGATAATACTTTTAGTCCATGTTGTTCCATTATCAATAGATTTCCACATTGACCAATCGTTATAAAATGCACCCTGAACAATAGCCACAGAATTACCGTTCACATCAATGGCATATGATTCAGGTTCCATAGAGTAATAAATCAGTGAATCTATTCCTGGTAAAACCGCATGAACAATGTCCCAGCTAGCACCACCATCCGGAGATCGCGAATAAGTCATTGCACCATCTATCCCATTTACCGGAGTACCAGCACTACCTGTTGGCAAGGTGAGTGCTATTACATGAATGGTTTGCCCATTTGCGCCTCCCACAGCCATTTTGGCCCAAATACAACTTACACCTTGGGGGTGAGGGGGTAAATTCGATTTCAACCATGGTCCGCCAATCGCAGCATTTCGTTTATACAACATCAAAGCATTAGATCCGGGAATAATATTCTTTAAATGGCCAACCACATATTCCATATTATTACTTCCAACATCAATTGTTGAATAGCCAATACTATCGATTAAAGGTTGCGTGCCTCCGGTCCATACTGTTCCATCATAGTAATTATAGCCTGTTTCGCGATAAGTATTAGGATTGGTTAGTGAACTGCTGTGGTTCCATAATGCACCAATGGTATCATTCGAAAAATAAATCTTGTTACCCATGGAGCCATTGGACTGAAGGTCATGGGTTGTGCTTCCAATAATAGTTGATAAAGGCACCACAGGCGTTGTTCCATTACGGTGACTTACTGTCGGATTTTGAGATGAATTATTGAATTCAATAGTTACCGGTCGACTTACTGGTATAGCCACATGCTGAACATTAGCAGAAAGAGGCTTCACTTTTCTTACATCGGGGGAATTCGTTTGTGAGAAAACTGTCAATACACAAGAAGTCAATAAAGTTGTGAGTAGCATTTTTTTCATAGGCATGATTTTTAAAATGAATGTAAGAAATATCTCTTTAAACTAACCGGATAAAAAGGTCAATGAAGAGAAAGTGAGTACTTCATGTTAAAAGTAGGAAAAACAGTTGAAACAATCAAGCATGCTTCCATCATTACTGAAAAGCTTCTGAAATTAGATGGCTTCCATATAAATAAAAAAACGCTATTGTGTTGCAATACAACACAATAGCGCTAAAAATTGAAAATTCTACTGAACTATAATAAACTCCTCAACAGCAGAACCGGGAGTTACAATAACGGTATCCTGCGCATACAATGGAATGTTGGAAATAGTGTCCTTACATAAAACAAAATATTGCATGGGTGAAATTCCGGGAAATTTAATTTTACCGGTATTATCAGATATTCCGAAATCAACACTGCCATCACAGCTTTCAGCTCCACCAAATATAATTCCACTTGTAAAAAGGCAAATTCTAACTCCTGAAACAACGAATCCATTTGTATCCTGGACAATAAGTGTTAGTCCGGGTTGAACTAAGGCCGTTACCTGAATATTAAGATCAGCCACATCAGTACCAGTGAATTGAATTGAACCAGTTCCTGAATACTTTATATTATTAATAACACCATTCAAAACTACGAAATAGGTACCTTGCTGTAAATTATTCAATAATTCTATACCATACTGATTCAATTGATCTTTCAAAATTGCATTATTGGTATCATTTGCTGTAAATGCTGTTTGATTATTGTAAACATAATAATTCATAGAAGGCACAGGATTTCCACTTGCATCGGAAGAACGTATTCGAATACCGTTATAATAATCGGGATCATAAACAAAATTTAATTCAAGTGCTGTCGTAAAATTAGAAACTACTTTATCAAGCTTAAAGGAAATTCCTTCCTCTTCGAATTCACCAAATATTCGCAGTGCTGCCTTGTCAGAAATATTTGTAAATACAAAATAGCCATCGTCGTTTGAAGTGACTGTTGCATCATAATCGGTACCGGTATTGGTTCCTGAATAAGCTAATTTTAGGGTTACACCTTTTTTGACTGTTTTAACACCAGAGCCTGTGAGTTCATTGGTGAAAAATGTCCTGCCTGTTAAAACCAATTCGCCAAAAAGTTTCTCATTATCATCATCTTTTTCCAACTTGTCGCAGGAAACCATAGTGCAGCACAATATAGCAGAAAGAAATATACAAATTAAATTTTTCATGATTATAGTATTAAGGTTTAGCAATTAATTTAGCAAAATTGAAAATTACAACTGGATCAAGTGAAATCATAAATCCATGATCAAACATTAAAGGTCTTCCCTCCTTGATAAATTTGCCTTGTTCAATTTTATAGGTGTTGTTTTTATACCAGTTGCCGTAGTAGGATAAATTCAGTCCCGGAAAAATATCAAACCCTTCTCCTAACATGAAATT
>CAUJFJ010000286.1 GCA_963169675.1 Bacteroidota bacterium | reverse complement strand
TCAATGCTTTTAAGGTAATCGTCAAGTGCCTCAACGTAATTCCCCAAGCCTTCGTCACTGTTTCCTTTGTTCAGCAAAAGAGTAGCATGAATTTCATCATAGCCATTTTCGGAAGCAATCTGAATGCCTTTTAATAAAACTTCCGTGGATGGCACGAGAAGCCCCTTTTCCTTATAACCAACACCCAATGCATTGAAAGCTTCAGCCTGTCCCTTTAAATACTTTTTAGCAACCGCAAAATCGAGTGCTTTTTTAGCATAAACAATGGTTGAATCGGGATTGGTATTATAAAATGATTTAGACTGACGCAATAGCAATTGAAAAGATGCAACGTGATCAGATTCTGAACCAGCAGGCTGCCCCTGAGCGACACTGCCTTCAAGTGCACAAAGACTAACCAGAATAAGAAATAAACGCAGGATATTGCAAAACATTCAACAAGCCATGGAGTATGGCTTCAAAGCTAAACAAATGCTGGCGGAAAAAAAACGATTAATCTTCTGTAATAGGAATTTTAACAGATCTGGCACCCGAAGTTTCAGATATGGTAACCGGAATTCCACCTTTAACACGTTCGGCGATGCTGACATCCCAACCAGTCATGAACACAAAATAATTTCCACATTTAAGGCTATCAACAACAACCTTAATTGAATCGAGATCACCCACAGCAATAAAATCATACAAAGCGGGATTATCACCAGGGAATTCACTGGTATTATATTTTATCATAGCAGAGTCGGGGTATGATGCAATACCGGGAATTGGTTCGCCATGATGCTCCGGGAAAAAGGATACCGTTACCTGTCCGCCTCTGCCGGCAACACAGGCAGGGGTATTATCTTCATCTTTATCATCTTTACAAGCAGTAAAGGAAAGTGTTGCAGCCAGTGCAATCATTAATTTAAATTTCATAGGGCGAATTTTAATATGATTAGAAATGAACATTCAGACTGAGGTAATAGGAAACACCATCTTCAGGTGTATTTTCTGATAAATTATGATAGAATGGCATCCGGCAATCGGTGCTTACTGAAAATACTCCGTAATAGGCATCAATTCCAAAGGCTCCAAACATAGAATAGCCGCCTGTGCCATACTGACTGATTCCGTTGAGTTCATCCTTTTTACCACCTTCAAATACAACGCCTGAATGTGGAAAAAGTTTGACATTACCAAAGTCAACTTCATAGAAGACTCCGGGATTAATATTTAATGTATTGCCATATCGGTAATCTTCGCTGTTTTTACCATTAATCTTAACACTGGCATCGGCATTCCAGCCAAGCCGGTTGTATTTTCCGATATAGGAAACCGCCAGCAACAAATCATAGGAACCGGTACCTGAGAACAGGTGATCAGACATCGGAAAATCTGCGACCTCATCACCTTTGTACTTACCAGTAGGAACCTTTATTCCGGCTCCAGCAAAAAGTCGATGACGCACGGTTAATGAGTCATCGGGAATGGTATTGGCAACCTGATAAAAGGCCAGAACCGATAAATCATCCAATGCTTTTTCAGAAATCGTTTCCTGATTATATTCGAGAATATTAAAACTGTAAGGCATAGTTGCAACCAATTGTAATTGAGGTATCGGATAAACCCTTGCATACAATTCTGTAGTTTGAAACCATTCTTTCAACATACCTGAGTAACTCACACTGGTAGTACCATGGTCGAGGTGAGTGGTTCTTAAATTGGGTGATTGAATATCGATTTCGGCAGTCCGATAGGAGTATCTCAGACCAACCGTATTTTTATTATATCCGGGATTTAATCCAAGATAACAATTACAAAAATCACATGCATACGCAGATGAGAATGTAATAAAAAAGAGGAAACCTATAAGTATATATTTCATAATAGTAAATTAAACCGGCGACAAAACTGCCGCCGGTTTTTTAAGATTGTAATAGCTTATTCTTCGTGAATATGATCATAAGAAATCATATTCGCATAATTATCGGCAACAATTGTTGAGTTAGCATTTGGAGACATAATAGTTGCGGGGAAAGTTGCTACATTTATTGTTGTTGGAGACTCGAACAATTCCAAAACATCAGTTACAAGATGTAATTCGCGATGAGTGTTATTGGCAAGATTAAGGATATCACCATCGAATTCGAGTTCAACTTGTCTGTAATTTACAAAAGCACCTTTGTATCCTCCAATGTGATAGGTAAGATCATTTGTAGGAATTGAGGGAGATGTAGCTTCCAGTTTTACAAAAATGTAACCACTATTCCATGACCAGAACATGCCATTTGCAGGATCAAGCGCACCTGTTTGAGCACCACTGCAATTTCTGGTACTATCAACACCAATAAGGAAACGAATTGCTTTAAACTGACCCGTTCCTAAACTATCGAAGTCGATAAACCAGGTATTCTCGTCAGAAGCATCAACAAAAAAGTATGTATCTTCAATAGTAACAACCGAATTGTCAGTTTTTACAAATTCGATATTGGATACATAATACTTGAACATAGAAGCAGTGATCTCGTCGCCATTAGCAGTTGTGTAAGTTGAATCGAGATAGAACTTCTGAGTTCCTGCAAGATGATCCAGTTCAATGGTCAACTTAGGAGCAACAGTTGGGGTTGGAGTTGTTGGATTGTCATCATCGTCGTCTTTACAGGCGTTGAAGAGTGTTGTTGTTGCCAGCAATACCAGCATGAGGGCAAAATTGAGTTTTGTTTTCATGTTTTTGTTTGAATAGTGTATAATTAATTTAATGTTAGTTTGAGAATGAATAATTCTGTATTGCGATGTTATTGCTATCAAGGTGATTTCAAAAATGGATGAGCCGTCCTTTTCGAAACCTGAGACTTGTGTTCAGTAACAGGCTATTGAGCCTGAAACTAATACAATAACAAAATGACAGAATGAATAGTTACACCCGACCAAAATCGAATGTTAACCCTGAAAAATTAACAGGAAGGGGGATGAAAAACTGCATTTGCTGCAGTAGTTGGAATAACGGTGGAAAAATGATAATAGAGTCTTACAAAAGGCGTGTTAATTACACTTACTGCCGACTCTGCTTTTTCAGAAAATAGAACATCAACAATAGTTTTTACCTTGGTTGATGAATCCTGTTGTCTGGATTCATCTTTTTGCAATTCTTTTTTCAATTGGCATTTCCCTTCACAATGCTTTTCAGGAAGGTTTTTATTCTCACAAAGAAAAGAAGCAATGAAGTTTTTATTGACATAATATCCGGTAACAATCAATTGCTTGCTGAAAGCCTGCAACAGAAATCCTGAGATCAGAAATATGGATATGAGTCGAATCACGATACAAATATAAGGCATAAAATAAATGAGAAGTGCATGATTCTTGTCATAAAATAACAAAGCCCTGAAAATCAATATTTTCAGGGCTTTGAGAAGCTATTATTTTAGCGTACTGCGAGCATTTCGCGGTACTTTGGGAGTGGCCAGTAGGCATCATCTACGAGCAATTCCAACTTGTCAACATGGTAACGGATGGTATCAAAATGAGGCCTTACTTTATCGCAATAAGCAATTGCTTTGGAACGGACATTTTCAATTTTGTTAGCCTTGCGACGGTCATCGGTCATAGCATCGGTACTAGCCTTAATTACATTCAAGTGTTCCGAAATCTCCTTAATAAGGTCGAGTTGGGTCTTGAATGAATCAGCTTTCAAACCAATGGCTTTAATTCCTTCTACATTCCGGATTAAATCGGATTGATAACGAATAGCAGCAGGAATAATATGATTCAATGACAGGGTTCCAATTACACGACTTTCGATCTGAATTTTTTTGGTATAGGTCTCCAATAATATATCGTGACGGGCTTCGAGTTCTCTTTCAGTGAAAATATTGTTCTTTTTGAACAGTTCCTTCGACTTTTTAGAAACATAAGCATCCAGAGCAGGTGGAGTTGTGGTAATATTCGACAACCCTCTTTTCTTTGCTTCCTTCACCCATTCATCACCGTAACCATTTCCTTCGAAACGAATATTTTTTGTTTCAACGATATACTTACGAAGCACTTTCAGAATCGCTTCATCCTTCTTAATATTTTTCGCAATCAATGCATCCACTTCCTTGCTGAATTCTTTCAGTTGATTTGCCATAATGGTATTTAGTACCAGCATTGCATTAGATGAATTTGCAGATGATCCTACTGCACGGAATTCGAATTTATTTCCTGTAAATGCAAATGGAGATGTTCTGTTACGATCGGTATTATCGAGCAGGATTTCAGGAATACGGCCGATATTAATTTTGATCTGCGTTTTTTCTTCCGGAGTCAATTTTTCTTTCACCACAGTCTTTTCAATTTCGTCCAGTATCTGACTTAACTGTGAGCCGAGGAAAATCGACATGATAGCAGGAGGAGCTTCATTAGCACCAAGACGATGGTCGTTACTTGCAGAAGCAATACTTGCACGTAACAAATCGGCATGTTCGTGAACTGCTTTAATCGTATTGATAAAGAAGGTAAGGAATTGCAAATTCGTTTTGGGAGAATTTCCTGGAGAAAGCAGATTCTTTCCGGTATTGGTAGTCAGCGACCAGTTATTGTGTTTTCCTGATCCATTGATACCCGCATATGGTTTCTCATGCAACAAAACTTTGAAGTCGTGGCGACGTGCAACTTTGTCCATTACATCCATCAGCAACTGATTGTGATCAACGGCAAGATTAATTTCTTCGAATACCGGAGCACACTCAAACTGACTTGGAGCTACTTCATTGTGACGGGTTTTAAGAGGAATTCCTAATTTGAAAGCTTCAATTTCAAACTCCACCATAAACGCGTACACTCTTGAAGGAATAGAACCGAAATAATGATCTTCGAGTTGTTGTCCTTTTGCAGGGATATGTCCGAATACAGTTCGACCGGAAGTCTCGAGATCGGGGCGTGCATTAAACAATGCAATATCGATAAGGAAGTATTCCTGTTCAATACCAAGTGTTGCATTGACTTTAGTAACGTTTTTATCGAAATACTGACAAACAGGAACAGCAGCCTGATCGAGTTCGTGAAGTGCTTTCAGAAGAGGCGCTTTGTAGTCGAGTGTTTCGCCTGTGTATGAAACAAAGATGGTAGGAATGCAAAGTGTTTTTCCTGCATTGCTTTCCATGATAAACGCCGGTGATGTCGGATCCCATGCAGTGTAACCACGTGCTTCAAATGTATTTCTGATACCACCGTTCGGGAAGCTTGATGCATCTGGCTCTTGCTGAACGAGAGCAGAAGAAGAAAAATTCTCGATTGGTTTATTGCCATCACTTAATTCAAAGAATGAATCATGCTTTTCAGCAGTTGATCCGGTAAGAGGTTGAAACCAGTGTGTATAATGAGTAGCACCTTTTGATATTGCCCACGCCATCATTGCTGTTGCAACCTGTTCTGCAACCCTACGCTCAATTTGCTGTCCGCTTTCTACTGCTTCAAGCACCTGCTTAAACGACTCTTTAGAGAGGAATTTCTGCATGGTGTTTTTATCAAACACATTTTGCCCGAAGTAATCTGAGATCTTTCCTTCAGGAGCCGGTACCGTTCTTGGTACTCTTGTTAGTGCACTTTCAAGTGCTTTGAACCTTAGAGTTGACATTTTTTTATAGATTTTCGACAAAAGTATATAATTTTAGGGGGGTAAGTCAAGAAAAATGATATTTTTTATCGACACCCCCTGTTAAAAAGGGGGGTATGGTCCAAAAAAGACAAAAAAAACGGAAAAACTTACATTTTTCTGGAAAAAGGGCGGATAATCAACCGTACTGCACGGTCGTAGGAGAAATAATTCACCATCCAATTCACAAAAACCACTAATCTGTTTCTAAAGCCAACCAGGGTCATGAGGTGTATGAACATCCATAGCAACCAGGCAAGGAAACCGCTTAGCTTTAAAAAAGGCAATTCTGCTACAGCTTTATTTCTTCCAATGGTCGCCATCGCTCCTTTATTGGTATATTTAAATGGTTTCCAAAGTGTTGCATCATTATTGCTTAATAAATTAGCTCCAAGATTTTCAGCCTGCTGCATAGCTACGGGAGCTACCATGGGGTGACCATTGGGATAATTTTCTTCGGACATAAAAGCCAGATCACCAATTACAAAAATGGAGGTCTCTCCTTCTACCCTATTGAACCGATCTACTTTTACCCGACCATTCCTCATCAAAACAGCTTCCGGAATACCGGGAATAGCAGCTCCTTTTACACCAGCCGACCATATTAGGGTGCGTGCAGGGATTGAGGTTCCATCTGCCAGCATCACCTTCTTACCATCGAATTGCTTGACAGGGTTATTCAGCATTACTTCAACACCCATTGTTTGCAAGGCGTGTAAAGCTTTCCCAGAGGAAAAGTCAGACATCCCCGCAAGGAGACCTTTGCCTGCTTCAACCAGGATAATTCGGGTTTGCATAAAATTTATTTCCGGGTAATCGTTGGGAAGCACGTGGTTGCGCAATTCGCATAAGGCACCGGCTGTCTCAACTCCGGTTGGGCCGCCACCGGCAACAACCAGATTCAATAACTCCTCCTTATTCGCTCCCGGTTCGAGAGACTGCTCCAGATTTTGAAGGATTAAGCTTCGGAGATCCAATGCATCGGTAACGGACTTCAGTGGCATTGCATTAGCAGCTAGTTCATCCATACCAAAAAAATTATTGGTAGATCCGCATGCGAGGATAAGATAGTCGTATGAAATTGGGCCTGCATCGGTTTCAACCACCTTGGAATGGGTATCAACACGCTGAATTTCAGCCATCCTGAAATAAAAATTCTTATACCCTTGAAAAATTTTCCGCAACGGGTAAGCAATGGAATCGGGCTCCAGCCCACCGGTTGCCACCTGATAAAGCAAAGGCTGGAAAGTGTGATAATTATTTCTGTCGATAAGTACGACCTGAAAGTTCTTATTGCGAAACTTCTTCACCAGGGTTATTCCGCCAAAGCCACCGCCGGCAATCACGATTCGCTTTAATGGGGAATCGGGCACAATTGAAGAAATACTCATAAAAAAAGTGAATTGGTACTTTTATTAAAACAGAAAGGATGAACTAAAGTTCATCCTTTGTCGATTCAATATCTTTTTTTACATCCCGAATCATTTTCTTTTCTTCTTCGAGATTTACGCCTTGTTTGATGTCGTTTTCAATCCCCTGCATGGCATCTTTGACTTCCCGCATACCTTTACCAAGACCACGGGCTAAATCCGGTATTTTTTTGGAACCAAAGAAAAAGAGCACAAAAAGAAGGATCACCAGCAATTCGCCGGTGCCAATACTTTCCAGAAAGAGGAGCATGCACAATTTCATACAGCAAAGATAAGCAATCCGATAATGAATGACAGGAACCGGTTAAAAATATCGGTGCTTTGCCTATTTTTGACCCCATATGACGCTATTTAAGAGACGCAGCACTATGATGTCGCCGAAAACCTATCGCAGGAAGGTTTTCACCAAGAATATACTAATAGACATCTTTATGGTCATATGTGGTATTTTCAGTGCGGGGCTGGGATTGAAAGGCTTTTTGCTTCCAAACGATTTCATCGATGGTGGGGTAACTGGCATTTCACTTCTCATTGCACAACTGACTAATGTAGGTTTACCTTTCCTCATTGTGATTTTCAACATTCCATTTATCATCATGGGATATTTTCAGATGGGGAAAAACTTTGCCTTTAAAACCATATTGGCGATTGTAGGACTTGCACTGTGTCTTTATTTTGTAGAGTTCAATATTGTGACCAACGACAAACTCTTAATTTCGGTTTTCGGAGGATTTTTTCTTGGAATGGGAATCGGATTATCGGTGCGTGCAGGTTGTGTTATCGATGGCACCGAGATATTGGCTTTGTATTTAAGTAAACGCACACCCGTCTCTATTGGTGGTGTAATTCTTATCATAAACATTATTATATTTTCGTTTGCCGCTGCTTTGCTGGGCGTAGAACCTGCATTGTATTCCTTGCTCACCTACCTTGCAGCATCTCGCACAGTGGACTTTATTGTTCATGGTATTGAAGAATATACCGGAGTGACTATTATCTCTTCTAAAAGTGAAGAAATCAGAAAAATGATTACCGAACGGTTGGGACGAGGTGTTACTGTTTATAAAGGCAAAGGTGGTTATCGTCAAAAGGGTGAAGAAGAAAAAGAGGTAGATGTAATTTTCACGGTAGTAACCAATCTGGAGATGCCAAAACTCAAAAGTGAGATTCAAAAAATCGATTCGAAAGCTTTTATTGTAATGAACACCGTAAACGATACCAAAGGCGGAACAGTTAAGAAGAGAAGATTAACATGATTTAATAGTTCCTGAATCTGTTCAGCATTTAAGGTTTAATGCCTGCACCAAAATAAAAAAGCCCCGGAAATCCGGGGCTTTTTTATTGAATAGATAATTTTCTATCAGCTATTATTTTTTCACTTCATCTTTCTTACTGCGATCGAGATCGATAACAATTGGAGTTGCAATGCACAGAGATGAGTAAGTACCGACAATGATACCAATCATCAGAGCGAAAGAGAAACCACGAATTACTTCACCACCAAAAACGAAGATGGCAAACAATACGAAGAAGATAGTAAGCGATGTATTGATTGTTCTGCTTAATGTAGCATTCAATGCATTATTGATAATTTCTTTCAATTCTGATTTGTGGTGGATACCAAGGAATTCACGGACCCTGTCGAATACAACCACCGTATCGTTGATAGAGTAACCCATTACGGTAAGGATGGCAGCAATGAATGCCTGATCAATTTCAAGAGAGAAAGGAAGGATTCCCCAGAATAATGAGAAAATAGAAAGCAAAATTAATACGTCATGTGTAAGGGCTACAACCGCACCCATACCAAATGTCCACTTACGGAATCGCAAAAGAATATATAAGAAAGTAACCAACATTGAAAATAAGATAGCATAGGCAGCGGAAACTTTAATATCATCTGCAATGGTTGGTCCAACTTTCTGAGAACTCATAATTTGATTTTCCTTGATGGCCAAACCAGAGACTATTGCTGCTTCAACTTTAGCATCTGCTTCCTGGCTATTATCATCGATCAAATAAGAGGTAGTAATTTTAACCTGATTACCTGCACCGAAAGTTTTAACTTCAGGAGCACCTCCACCAAAAGGTTGAGTAAGTTTAGAACGGACATCAACGGTTGAAACTGTTTCATCGAAGCGAATGACATAAGAGCGACCACCTTTAAAATCAACACCAGTGCTGAATCCGCGGACGATCATAGAACCGATTCCAATTACGATTACGATTGATGAAATGGTATAATACATTTTACGTTTCGACACCCAATCAAATTTGATATTCTTGAAAGCATTCTCAGTCATCGGAGTTGAGAAACGAATTACTTTGTTCTTATTAAGTTTCCATTCAAAAATTAAACGGGTGATGAAAATAGAACAAAATAACGAAGTAAGAATACCAATGATAAGAGTGGTTGCAAAACCCTGAATTGGACCTGATCCAAAAACGAAGAGAATGATACCGGAAAGTAATGTTGTTACGTTGGAGTCGATAATAGAAGAGTAAGCCATTTTAAATCCATCGGCAATAGCAAGGCGTACACCTTTCCCGGCTCCTAGTTCTTCACGAATACGTTCATAAATAAGGATGTTGGCATCGACTGCCATACCGAGGGTAAGTACGATACCGGCAATACCGGGTAAAGTAAGTACGGCTCCCATGGAGGCGAGAACTCCGAATATAAAGAAGACGTTTGCAAACAGTGCAAGATCGGCAACCCAACCAGCATTGCTATAATAGAATACCATGAATACCAGGATCAAGACCAAGGCTATTACAAATGACATCAGTCCGGAATTAATAGCTTCCTGACCAAGAGACGGACCTACGATCGCCTCTTCAACAATACGAGCAGGAGCAGGCAATTTACCTGCTTTCAGAATATTTGCAAGATCTTTTGCTTCATTGATTTCAAAACTTCCGGTGATTGATGAACTACCTCCGGCAATTTCGCCCTGTACGGTTGGGAATGAATAGACGTTATCATCAAGTACGATTGCAATTGATTTGCCGATATTTTCTGCAGTTAGTCTTCTCCAACTTTGTGCACCTTCAGGATTCATACGCATCGCGATTTCCGGCTTACCATTATATGGACCGAAATCCTGGCGTGCATCAGAAATTGCTCCTCCATCAAGTGGTGGCTGATTATCACGGCCATTGGTTTTGATAGCAATCAACTCCAGTGCTTTTGATTCAGGAGTTGGAGGCTTAACACCCCAAAGGAATTTAATGTTCTTAGGTAATTTAGCCAATACATCTTCACGATTCAAAAAAGCGTTAACCTTTGAAGTATCTTTAATTAAAGCATAACCAACAACCGGTCCTTTCATATATTCGCTTTGTCCTTGTGCATTTTGAACAATTGCAGGGCTCAAAACAGCAAATAATGGATTCTCTTTTGCAAATTGCTCGAAAGACTGATTTGCCGAATCTGCTGCAGCAGTAGTAGTGTCGCTTTTTATCTGATCAAGCAGAGCGGTTTTAGC
>CAUJFJ010000285.1 GCA_963169675.1 Bacteroidota bacterium | reverse complement strand
ACTCTGCAGCAAGCCTCATTGGGATCTGATTCATTTGTGAAGGAAATGCTGGTTATGCTGGCTAAGGAAATTCCGGAGATGATAGCTGAATCTGAAAATTTGTTGAAGATGGAGGAAATGGAACTCTTTTCAAAAGTTATTCATAAACTCAAAAGTAGTTTGCTCACGCTAGGTGTAGAAGTACTTCGTAATGACCTTATTTTTATGGAAGAACAAAGCCGCAAAGGATTGCATCAGGAAAATGTAAAGGAAAAATTTTATCAAATGCTTGAATTGTGGTCAAAAGCTAAGAAAGAGCTTGATCAGGTTATTCTCCAATAGGTTTTCATTAATAGTTCAATCAGAAATGGAGTTGTTGTGGTCAGGCTATTTTCTTTGCAATTAATACCAGATCTTTAGTAATATTTTCAGGATCTGCAGCAAGTGGTAAATGTTTTTCATAAACCACTTCAAAATTTTCATTGCGTAATGCTTCAATCAGATAGCTACATTCATGGTAATTCATAAATAGCTGGTCTCCCGTACTTCCGGAAACATAGCCCGATTTGGAATTATGGTCTTCCATGGTACTGATGTAGATTACCCCTGTTGTATTTAATTTGACTGCACTATCAGATATCAATTGAATAGCTTCCTGCCTGGATAAATATGGCAGACAAAAGCCACAGAGTATTGCATCATATTTCGAATCAATTTTATTTATCTCTCTGCAATCCATAACTTCATAAGTTGCTTCCGGATTGAGCGATTTGGCAATTGCAATCATATCCGGAGCAAGATCAATAGCGGTGATTTTTAAGTGTGGGAACCTATTCAACATGAAACGAGTGATATTTCCCGGCCCGCATCCTAATTCCAAAATTGTTCCTTCACTAGCATTCAATAGTTCCCCCAATTTATCGAGGGATTCACTGTAGCCACTGACATCCATGTATTTTTGAGCATATAAAGTTGCAAGTTTGTTAAAGACAGCAACTGCTTCAATAGTTTTATCGCTCATATTATTTGCGGGTGAATTAAAGCGGAAATGTTAAAGTTGAAATGTTTAAAAGGTAACCCGATTATAATTTAATAAACTTATTGGAATACACGGAATCAGGAGTAATTACCCTTACCATGTATGAGCCTTTAGGAAGCGAATTGCAGTTGAATTCAACTACCTTGATTTCATTAGAATAAATAGATTCCAATTTTTCAATTATTGATTTTCCATCAGCAGCAAAGATCTGAATTTTTGAATTGCCTGAAATCTCACTAACAAATCCTACTTGTAAAGTTGAAACCACCGGATTTGGGAATAGTGAAATAGCGGAATCGTTTTCTTTGGCAGTATAAACAGCGGTGATTTTGTTTGCTTTGTCAGGATTTACAGTTATGGTTGGTGAAAATGGATTTGCCAAAAGAATTTCTTCGGAAATCCATCGTTTGAATTCAAATCCATCTTTCGTCTTAGCAGTTACTTGAATTTCATTCCCATCAAAGTAATTTCCGGTCCATGGATATGATTCCGGAACTATGGTATTGATTTCAATAATCCCGGCTTGTGATGGCCAGACATCCAATGTCACAGGATTAATGGCTTGTAATCCGAATACGGTTTTCACCTGTTCCATGGCAAATGAAGGTCTTTGATAAACATGGGGCATGGCTACCTGAAAGATTTCATGATCCCAATTCGACATATCGTTTCCCCACTTGGAAAAATGCATTGGCATTTCGGCAGCGATACGATCTCTTGTATTCAGAATGTGTTGTTCTAAATATTCTGAACTAAAAATGGTGTTAACCAAATCGGCATACCGGTTTATAAAATAATTTTTGAACCCCTTATTGGCAAGCAAACTCCGGAAAATCTGTACATGCCGGTTGTTATCTCCATAGCTTCCCATAATTCTGCCAAGAATATCAAAATTAGCCGGAGCCCATCCATTATTGCCAAGTGCAATATCAAGATCATTCAGAATATAACGCCATTTAGCCTCCGGGACTTTTTCCCTCCAGAATTTCACATTATTATAAGGCCAGTCAATATTGGAAAGAAATGTTTCAGCAACATAGTAATCAGTCAAACTGGCAACATCCATCATTTTAGATGCAATGTTATAGTTGGATTGATCATTCATATTATTTGTAGTTATGAAAGAATACATTTGGTTGAATACAACAAAATCACCTTCAATAACAGTTGAATCTTCTTCCAGTAAATCAATATTATCTTTATCTACACCGAAATTTTCTTCAATATAGTGCTTACTTATTTTTTCCCGAATGTTGTGAACACCAAAATATTCACCATTTATAAATACTGCAGAAGGTTTATAGGCAATCAGATCAATATTAGTTTTACCAATCATTAAATCATGTAAAGTACCATCACGGAAATGTGTTTTGTTGAAGTCGCCACTGGAATTTCTTAATACAACAATCTTAAAATGGTCTAATGATTTCTTTTCAAAAAATTTGTAGCTGAAATCATCCTCACCGAATGAATCACGGTTCGTTAACCGCAGAGATTTCATAGCTTTACTTCTGTTTGATGAACCACCATGAATTGACACACCTACCTGTTGTGAAATTTTTCT
>CAUJFJ010000284.1 GCA_963169675.1 Bacteroidota bacterium | reverse complement strand
AGCCAGGTTTTGTTTTAAAGTATTTCTCCACGGATTATCAATGGTAAGAACCGTTTTTGTTTTGTGTCGGTAAGCTTTGCACACCGCCATATAGCCTTTATCTATCCAGCCACTGCAAAAAATGATATCGGGATTAATATTATTTACAAATGTAAGAAGTTGTTCATCCGTGAATGATGCGCGTTCATAGAAGTGAAGATTTTCTCCCTCCAGTGAAAATTTAAATGGGGCCACAGCATTTACCGGCCATCTTACCACATGCACTTCCACCAAACCGGTTGCAGCGAGGTCTTTCATGCACGCAACAATGTAACCGGCAAGTTCGGTGAAAAGAAATACACATTTTTTTAGTGGCAATTTCGACATATAAACTACTATCTAAATTAATTTTCAAACAGACGAATGGTGTCTGATAAAGTTTTTTTGTTATTGTGAATACTGTCGGCAAATTCATAGGCAGCATCACTCCATTTGTTATACTCTTGCTGATCCATGAGACAGGCTTTTTCCAATGCTGCTGAGATGGTGCTGCTGTCTTCTAAAGGCAAATCCCAGCCTCTGCAGGCATTTTCCAGTTGTCTCCATGGAGTTCGGTTGCTGATAATAACCGGTAATCCGGCAGTAAAACTTTCGACAATTGCATGGCCATAATTTTCATTCATGGTTAGCAACAACAAAAAGTGATAGCCTGGTAATATGGCTTTTATAGCATTGTTGTCAATGGCTCCTTTAAAATTTACTTTTATATTTTGCGATAACCTGGCTATGGCTTCATCGCATTGTTGTTTATAAGAAATTTCATCAACAGGGCCATAAATATCAAATTCAATTTTGGAAGAACCAATATTTATGGAGCTAAGAGCATGAATGCACTGTAGCAGGTTTTTAACTTCACTGATTCTGCCGACATACACAAGTCGCGTAAGTTGCGAAGTTTTTGTGCGAATTTGTTTCTGAATTTCAGTTTTAGGTGTAATATTTATTGCATGAACAATGGAAGCTTTTGATCCGAATACCTTCTTGATTTCATTTACTTCAATTTCTGTTGATGCATGAAAAGTAACTTTATTGAACAACCGCATCAGCTTCGCAAAATGCAAAAACATTTTTTTCTTGAGCGGTTTCAATGCCAGGGCGCCTGGACTAAGCATGCCACGAGGAGCAACAACAATTTTAATTTTGTTTTTGTATTTTCCAGAAACCATGAGTGGCACTAACGTAAACCAGGGAGAAAACATGCTGTTCAGGTAAACTACATCAGGCATTTGTTCTTCAATAATTTTACTTATTGATGCATGATTTTTCGATTTTGCCGAACAATAAAATACCGGCGTTTTGTCCTCAAGAATATTCCATTCATCTGATTTTATATTTTCATATGGAACAGATTCGTTCAGATCGGTATTCCCGGTAACAATTCTGAAATCAAATTCATCATGAAGTCTTTGAACCATACTGGAGCACGATTTTATTGGCCCTCCCGCTTTGAATCCGGGCAGATACCAGTCGATGAAAACCAATATTTTCTTCTTAGCTGCAGACATGATATCAGTTATTACCTGTTTTTTCAGATTCTTCCGAAGCAGGTATTTCTGCTGTTGTTATCGCCGGAAGTTGTTCGCCGGCAAAATCAGATGTATTTGTTGTGATCAGAGTAAGTACAAACAAGAACATAATATGGAATGGATTCAGTGATCCCATCAACCATGCTTCAAAGGTTGCTGAAAATATTACCGCATACATCATTGGAAACGCTGTGTAGGAAACGGTAACTGCTTTGAAAACGGAGCGAAAGAATCCTACCAGCCATAGTGCCAGCCCAATTATACCTGTATTCAACCAAAGAGCAAGATAGGTATTGTGAACACCTCCCTGATGTCCCATAGCACTTAGCATGGTGTAATTGATGTAATATAGATATTCATCGAATGAGAAACCTCCTCCAAACATAAATAGTTTTAAGTCGGAATTAATTTTGCTCAATGCAAACAACCAGGCCACCATCCTTCCTGAACCATTTTCGAGTGTATCGGCCCGAAGTGCTTTGGCAAGTCCAAGTGCTTCCAGAATTGTTGGAAGATTGGAGAAGACCACCTGATAAAGCATCGCTGCAATAATTACCGCAATGAATCCGTACCAGTATGATATCTTGTAAAATTTGGTGAATACGAGAAATATAAAAATACACATCAGCGTATTTCTCGATCCTGAGAGTATTGCCGAAAGTGCCATGAAGGTATAAATCATGATCAGTTCATTCCTCGTAAATAAATTTGGAAATTTAATTTGAGTACACACTGTAAGGATGAGTGCCAGTACAGTAAATATTCCCAATCCATTCGGATTTCCTAATATCCCGCTAAAGCGGCCTGCCAGAAACACGAAGTTGGGTGCGAGGACGATAAGCGCAACACCTATCATGAATAGCAGTGATACAAACATGATGAAATCTTTCAAAAAGATAGCACCTTTATCGCGGAATGCTTTCGTGAAATAGGCAGGTATGACCAGATAGAGCAATCCGTATGAAAGCGTTTTCATAAATGCAATTTGCATTTCCGGACTTCGAAAGACCACGATAAATCCCCAGATAATAAATGGGATAAACGGAATGACCATGGCATTTTTAAAATTGAATTGCTTTCGGTCGAAGAAATAGAAAGCGGCCAGCAGGATCAGGTAGATGTCTTTTACCTTCTTGGCGAATTCCAGCTGATATTGGCGACTATCGGAAAGGATCAGAATAAATATGAAGCCGATAATTAATTCGGGGAACATATCTTTTCTTTTCAGTAGAATAACAGAAAGCGCAACTACTCCAACAGCTACCGGTGAAGCCACAAAACCGGATGCCACCCAAATGAGCAGCATCACTACAAACTGGAGATTACGTTTCAGGAATTCATTCATGCATCAGGTTGTGGCGTAAACAGTTTCAAACAAACGGTAATGTTTGGCAGCAACTATTTTCCACGTAAAGTTATTTTTCACTTTTTCATAAGATGCCTTTGACAGATTCTTTCTTTCTTCGGCAGTCGTATGATAATATTTCAGAAGACTTTCCTTCAGAGAATCAACACTGTTTTTATCGATTATAAAACCATTCTTGTCGTCAACCATTTCTAAAGTTGCACCCACATCGGTTACAATAATCGGCATTCCATGAGCCATTGCTTCCAACACTACTGTTGGCATACCTTCAAACAATGTTGGCAAAACAAACATATCATTTGTTTTGTATAGCTCATTCAATTTGTCATCGTCGGCAAAACCAAGGTAGTTGAGATTATTGAAGTTGTAGACTTTTTTATACTCGTCAAACAACGGACCTTTTCCTACCAGATTGAAGACCATTTTATCGCCATAGCCATCTTCATTCAGAGATTTAACTGCTTCGGCGAGTATATTAATTCCTTTGTTGAAGGCAAATCGACCCACAAAAAGGAACTGTAAAGGTACATTATCAAACTTTCTAATGATGGGTTCAGGAACATTTACTGCATTTGGCAGTGTAACAACATTCCGGCATCGTCCATTCAATATCCCGGTTAGCCGGCCACCCAACGAAACAACATGGGCTGCATTGCGGAAAAGGTGGTTGAAAATCAACCGGAAAGGAGTTCCCAGAAGCTTATCTTTTAAAGAAAGCGTCTGATAAGGTTCCAGACCGTGCGGGTTTACAATCAGGCGTTTCGACACCTGACCGATTCCATGCCAGACAGATAATCCCTGAGAATAGATGACTGCATGGGGATACTGAAGCAGAATTTCCAGAACCTGCTTCGAATAATTGTAGCAATTAATCAAATACCTTTTGCTGGTTTGAACTGGAGCTAGAGCTATTTCCTTTATTTCCGGGTTATTGAAAACCGATTGACCGGCATGAGGATGAATAACGATGAGTTCCAGTCCGCCCATAGCGGCCAGTTCCTCAATCAGCAATCTGGAATGACGTTGCATGCCACCTACAGCCAGCGGAAAAATTCCGTCGGTGCAAAAAATAACCTGTGGTTTTGATGATTTCATATTATTCTACCAGTGTTCTGATGCCATCTTCAATTCCTGTTTTAGGTTGCCATCCAAGCGATTTAAGTTTGGTGACATCAGCAAGCAGGTGCATTCTTTCAACTTTACGGACTCTGGCAGGATCAACTTCAATTTCTATTTTTTCACCAATTGCTTCCGAGAATGCGTCTACAATTTCAGTAACAGAATACTCGATTCCGCGACCCAAATTGTATGTATGAATACCTGAAGCAGTTTTATCAAGCAAAGTATGAACGGCATTTGCCATGTCATAAGTATGAATGAAATCTCTTTTTGGAGTTAGGTTTCCTAATTTTATTTTTCTGTTACCACCTAAAATTTGTTTTTGAATTTCAGGAATCAGGTGTGGATTGGTTTCGTTCGGGCCGAAAGCGTTAAAGAATCTGCAGATAACAGTCGGTATTCCGGTCATCAAATGAAATTCATTGCACAAATGTTCACCGGTTAATTTCGAAAGTCCGTAAATATCGAGTGGACCAACAACATGTTGTTCAGTTACTGCTTCATCATAAATAGGATAAACAGCTGCTGTAGAAGCAAAGAATACTTTTTGTACACCGGCAAGTCGGGCAGCTTCCAGAATATGCATGGTGCCACGGATGTTGATGTTACTCGACTCGTAAGGATGTTCATTGCAATAGGGGATAAAATGCACCGCAGCAAGATGAATCACATAATCGGGTTTAATATTTCCAATAATTTTAACCATGCGATCCCGGTTAAGAATATCCTCATGAAAAAAATTAGCATCAGGAACCGAAATGAATTCGCGATTTCCAAATGAGAGATTATCAATAACAAATATTTCGTTATTGAATTGTTGCAGATGACGGATAACTGCTGAACCGATGAAACCGGCTCCTCCGGTAATTAAGATCTTACTCATAGTATATTGGGCATTTAAATGTTTCAGTTTTTATTCATGAAAGCAATCAGTTTGTTGTATTGCTCCAGTTGTGACTTCTTGGTGAAATGTGTTTCTGCCAGTTTTGCCATTCGTAATTTGCTGGCAGATCCGGTTTTGGCAAGTGTAATCTGCTGACCGGGTCCGATAACATTTCCGCATTGATGATTTTTCACAAAATCGGAATAATCACCCAGATTATCAGAAATAATTACAGGCAATCCTGCTGCCAGATATTCGGCAAATTTGGTTGGCGACGCTACCTGATTGGTGACGCTGTCTTCCCGGTATAAGATACCGAAATCTCCGGCCATCAGTACTTGCTGAACTTCTTTATGACCAACCCATTTGTTGGTTACCTGTCCGGGGAAATCGGCTTTCATTTTGCTGATATTCTCATCTTCTTTGGCCAAAAATAAAAGTCGGTGAGTCGGATTTTCTTTAAGTACTTTCCCTAGTATATCTCCCAGCACAGCAAACGATTGCCATCCTGCAGTTGATCCTGAATAAATCATCACCAAATCATCTTTGGCAAATCCTTGCGCAGTAGCGGCATTCGAAATGGCACTGTCGGTAAATTCCGGAACTTCGAAATCGCTGCCCAGTGTACAGGGAATGACCACATGATTGTTGCCTGAGTAACCAAAGGATGTTTTCCAGTAATTCACCAGTTTGGAAGAAACAGCTATCCGGAAATCACTTTCAAGTACTGCTTCTTTTTCCTGTCCGAAAATCGCTTTTTTCATATTCTCGTCGGGAACAACCTGATATTCGTTCCATTCCGCAGCAATGGCACCACGGCCATCCAGACAGACTTTTTTTACCAGACCTGCTTTCTTGAGTCTCAAAGCTATCAGAGTTGCCATGATATTTCTGGCAATAATTTGTCGTTGGCCGGTTAGCAGGCAAATCAAGCCCACAACCAAAATACTGAACTTCCAATATTTTGCTTTCGGAAGTGCAGGCAAAACCAGTGCATTCGGAACTTCCTTCCTGATTTTGCGACGGTTTTCCATGAACTGGTGCAATGAAATGATAGCTACCAGCTTGATTCTGGCATCAGTAGTTTTATTGAGGTAATTGCACACGTCGTTTACCTGGCTCGAAAACACGCCGGAAGGCTGATCATTATAGGTCAGGTAAATCATAGGATTACATTTACAACTAAACAGAATAAAGGTTGCAGTTTCGCGTCAAAATTATTCAGGAAGCATACTATGAAAGTCGGTGCTCACAGAATACTTTTCAAACGCCCAATCCAGGAAATTGTCGAAAACTACCAGATTATGGTTGGTGATCATTTTGGGATGGGAGATAAAGTGCATGTATTTGTTCTGATCTAGGAAGTTTTTATAGGCGTTCATTTTGACAGCAGTCAGCAATTCGACTGAAATCCGCTCCCAGTGCGTATCGCTAAGGTCATGGCCTTTGTCAGAAACCGGTTTTATGCCATTTAAAATCCTGGATGGTTGTCCCTCGCCTTTGTTAAAAGTGTGATCACCCTTGAGTTTGTACAATAACTTCAGCCACAGCTTATTTAGCATTAACTTATTGCTAGACAATGGTATAGAGCTAATATTGTACTGTGTAAAAGGGCCATCTGGTTCAGGCACACAAACGTCATCGTTGAACCGGTAAATGGTTTTTTGTGGTGCATTGGAAAAATCGA
Organism: Bacteroidota bacterium; assembly: GCA_963169675.1. Classification (GTDB taxonomy): domain Bacteria; phylum Bacteroidota; class Bacteroidia; order AKYH767-A; family OLB10; genus JADKJB01. The sequence goes on along the minus strand of CAUJFJ010000284.1, from coordinate 2,183 downwards.
AATATTGGGCATCAGTAAACTGGTAGATACCTCCCAGCACGCTGAATTCATATTCGATTTTATTTTGATGAAAATAGGGTTTAAAATCGGAAAAAGGCTGAATACACCAACCACCGGCACGATAGGCGTTTACTTTGTAATCGGGGAAGGAGGGGTGCAGGATTTCTTCGAGGATCTTCACTGATCCGTTGAAAACCATTGCTTTTTCTGAATCGGAGATGTTATGAAACCGGTATTTGGCAGTGTCATTCAGTTGCCACTGATTGGTTTTCTCATCATAAATGGCATCCAGCCAATGCGGATGGACGTGTGGATACACAAAATGACCTTGTTTGACAAGGTCTGTTAATTGAGTTGCTACGGTTTTGAAATCAGCAGCACATTGAGTAGAATTTTCTGCCTGTTTCTTTAACCTTAACAAGTAAGTGGTATCTACAAAAAATACGGAGCGGATTTTATGTTTTGCCATGATTGCCATTAACCGGTTGGTTGGCTCAATCATGCAATCGTGAATATGGCCACTGCGATTTCCTAAAAAAAGTTCATAATCGAAAGTAACCAGCAGTTGCTTTTGCATATTATTTAAAGGGATAAAAAATATCAGGAATAGATCACTCTTTTGCTTAGAACGTTGTGATACATTTCCATCATTTCGCTGGCAATTTTATGCTCATTAAAATTTTCGCGGCAATAAGAAATTAGTTCTTTCTGATTATAGCTGCTATAATTCTGAATCACATGTTCCATTCCTTTAGCCATTGCTTCAGGTTCGTGTTCTTTTACGATTACCCCTTGTTCTTTATGAACGAAATCCCGGGGTCCACCTGAATCGGTGCATACCACAGGGCGGCCACAAGCAAGGCTTTCGATAAGCACTACACCAAAAGTTTCATACTGACTGGCCAGCACAAACGCATGGCTGTTATCGATTTCGGTTTTGACTTCATCGCGCCAGAGTTTTCCTGTAAAATGGATTTTACTTTCCAGTCCAAGGAATTTTACATACTCACGCAAAGTTTCATTCATTGGTCCGTCACCACCTATGGTAAGATGAACATTAAGTCCTTTGTCGAGAAGAATTTTTATGGCGTCAATAATCAGTCTGATATTTTTTCTTGGTAAAAGAAACGAATTGGTAAAGAACCGGAAAGTTTCTTCAGGGCCACTATAGGTTTTCGGCAAATAGGAATTGAAGAACAATTCATTTACCAGATTGTGAATTACCTTGAAAGTATTTTCAGGCAGATCAAGTTGCTTTTCCAGATCTTTTCTGAAGTTATGACTTACAATGAGTGAGCCATCAGCATATTCAAATATTTCCCTTGCGACTTCAATATCAACTTTATTGTTGATGTAACCCATGAGGTAAGCAGTAAGGTGTTCGGTTATGATGAATGGAATCTTATGCAATTTGGCAATCTGAAATCCTGCAATTCCTGCATGAAAAACGGAATGTGCATGAATAAGGTCGGGTTTGCCAAAATTTTTCACATATTCATCAAAAACATCATTTACAGCCTTACTGTATTGACGATAACTGAGTCTGCGTAATTTAGGAATTCCAGCCTGTGTTTTAATATTGAAGGTAGGGATGCCTTTGTCCATATAAAAATCGAGGCGTTCCTTATTCTTGCTGGAGAATAATTCGCCCGGAGGAGTATATTCAGGATAGATTACACCAACTGTATATCCTTCTTTTTGCAATGCACGAGCCTGTTCTTCAAAGAAAGTTCCTAAAACCGGAGTTTCAGGCGACTTATACCAGGAAGGCATAATAAGTATGTGTAAATTTTTGTTAACCGGGACAGGCATTCCAGAGCAAGGTTTAGGTTATCAGGTGTTCACCTGATCAATAATATCAGTTAATTTATCGTTTCCGGATTTAAGCTTTACCATCAGATCGTAAGCTTTGGCTTTCAATGGTAAAATATCTATTTTCCAAAGGTATCCCTCTTTAAGGTCACCTCCAAATCCTTTCTTGAAGCGGAATATTCCTTCTAATGCAGGATTGTTGTTTTTTAAGCGGACTCCTACGAAGTCGTATTTCTTAACACCTTTTTCTTTCAGGTGTCGCATCATTTCGAGGTTCAGCAACTTTGCTGCACCATAAAGTTTAGAGTCTCCACGGGTGCCGGCATGAGTCAGGAAGGCGCCGTATAATGTATGAATAACAAAGATACCAC
>CAUJFJ010000283.1 GCA_963169675.1 Bacteroidota bacterium | reverse complement strand
CATCGTGCATGGGACTATTTTTAAAGAAAATGCTCTCGATTAAACGTTTTGAAACTTCCGCATCCATGATGTCTCCGGTAGTTGCATAAAATTTCAAATCAGAATTACGGGCCACAACTATCAATGCACCGGTGCGGTTCTTAGCCATGTTGGTGCAGGCCTTCACAATAGGAGTAATATTCGTTGCCGAAGCCTTTTGAAATTGAAAATTCCATTTGAATAAATTCCTGGCAAAGGTGTTTTTTGCTAAAAAACTATTGGCACCAAGAAGGATGAGAAACCGCCTGACTTCCTGCTGAAAAACGATGATCAAAGCTATTACGCCAACCCCTATAAACTGCCCTAATAATGCACCCAAAAGCTGCATATCAAGGACCTTAACACATAACCACCAAAGGAGGTAAATAGATATTAATCCGATGAAAATATTCATCGCCACTCCACCTTTGAGCAATTCATAAAGTTTATAAAGCAAAAAGGCCACCAACAGGATATCAATGATATCCAGCAACCGGATGCTTAAAAAGCCAATATGAAATATTTCCATGTGGTAAAATTAAAAACAATATCACAAAAATGAACTGTTCCTGTTCACAGGTTATTCACGTCGATTGCTGATAAGTAAAAGCGATAGGGAAGCAGGGCATCCTCCTTCGCATAATCGACTCCGATTCGGGGAGTGACCAGTATTTTCCCGCGATTAATGCGCAATTTTTGGTCTTCGAGCCATATCGTTTTGCCCGATAAATTCATTTGGTTATGCTCCATTCCAATTCCCAACGCCATGGTAACTTTTCCGGGACCGTTGAAGGTAGTGGGGGAAGAAGGAGCATTCGTTTTACGTCTTTTCAGCATGGTTTCAACATTCACCAAAGGATAAATTCCTCTTATCAGAACAGCATGGGGAACCCCGGAAGTATTGGTCACAATATTAAAAAGATGATGAATCCCATAACACAAATAAACATACGAAATTCCTCCTTTTTCATACATCACACGGGTACGTTCTGTATTTCTGCCGCCATATGCATGACTGGCTTTGTCTGTTTCACCGGCATAGGCTTCCGTTTCTGTTATTACCCCGGCACAAACTTGACCGCCAATTCTGGTAAACAAAACTTTTCCGATCAAATCGCGGGCTACAGCAACCACATCGGTCTGTAAATAATAATCATTTGGTAGTATCACCTGACTTTTTTCCTTTCGGTTTAGAAATTACCAGCCTGCCACTATTATTATATTTTATCATTTTCTGATCTACCATCCAGGTTATGAGATGCAAAATTTTCTCACTGTTTAGTGGTTTTAACAGCACCATTATCTCTTCCATTGTTGCAGGTCCTGATGCAACTTTTTCCGTAACCTGGGTACTGAATTTTTCAATTTCAATAGCATTCAAATCAAGTTTATTCAGTTCCCGGCAATAATCACAGTTTCCACATCGGTGTAGACCGGTTTCTCCAAAATAATCGAGTAATACCATACTCCGGCACAAATGGGTGGATGTCACATAAGAAATTACAGTTTCCGATTTGGAAATATAGAGTTCTTTTCTTTTCAGATATTTCTTTTCATCTATACTCAGATAAGTAGCTTCTTCACGTGGCTGTGTGAATGTAAGTTGGGGTAAATCTTTACGTGGCGAATAAGATAAAATTCCCGCCTGATGTAAATAGTTCAATCGGGACACCACATCGTCATAAGTGAATTGTAAACGGTTTGCCAGTTCCGGTTCATTAATTCTCACAAAATCGTCGAATACACCTTCACAGGAACGTAAAATTGTTTTTATGAATAGGTCGTATCGCGGATGAGAAACCTGAAAATTATAGAGATCAAAATTGCTTACTTTAAAGTGAATTTTTGATGGTGAAAACACAGCATCCGTCAATGAAATTAAGCCTTCCGATTCCAGTAAACGCAGACAACTTAAAGTAGTAAGTGGATTAAAATTATAGTTTGCTATGAACCTTGTAATCTCAAAATCAAAACTCACTCCAATTCCTGAATTGACAGGCACCTGAAGGTAATTGGCGAGTGCCTGATACACATTCTTAATTTCTTTGATGGGAGGGAAGGAACTTTCCCGGCGATTTTTCAGGTCTAAGATGTCGGATTCATTATATAAAACAATGGCAAAAGCACTTTGCTCATCGCGACCTCCGCGACCTGCTTCCTGATAATAGGATTCCAGATTATCGGGCAAGTCCATGTGAATAACAATGCGAACATCAGGTTTGTCGATGCCCATGCCAAAGGCATTGGTACAAACCATTATTCTGGTGCGGTTATGTTTCCAGTCGTCTTGTTTCTGACTTCTCAACTCCGGATGCAAACCGGCATGATAGTAATCGGCTGAAATTTTATGCTGCTGCAACACTTTGGCAAACTCCCGGGTTCGTTTCCGGTTTCTGACGTAAACCACACCGGTTCCTCTGACTTTGGAAAGTATTTCTACCATCCTTGTAATCTTGTCCTCGACATGATAGACCAGATAGCTCAGGTTCTTTCTCTCGAACGATTTGGTGAAGAAATTCGGCTTCCGGAAAGCCAGTTGCTTCATAATATCATCGCGCACCTCAGGGGTTGCAGTGGCGGTTAAAGCCATCACCGGTGTGCCGGGATGAAGTTCCCGAATTTCTGCAATTCGAAGGTATGGGGGACGGAAATCGTATCCCCATTGAGAAATACAATGTGCCTCATCTACTGCGATCATGCTCAGTTTCATTTTCGCGATTCGTTCCTTCACCAATTCCGAAAGAAGGCGTTCAGGTGACAGGTATAAAAACTTAACCTGACCATAGATGCAATTGTCGAGTGCCACATCCACAGCATCGCGGCTCATTCCGGAATATACAGCAACAGCTTTGATACCTTTATCGGTCAGGTTTTCGACCTGATCTTTCATGAGGGCAATGAGCGGAGAAATCACAATACAAACACCTTCCAGTGCAAGCGCCGGAACCTGAAAACAAACCGATTTGCCACCACCGGTAGGCAACAATGCAAGTGTATCGTTTCCTTGTAAGAGCGATTGAATAATATCCTCCTGCAAGGGCCTGAAACGATCGTGTTTCCAGTACTGACGTAATATCTGAAGTGGTTTATCGGGCATATTGAAAATTGGCCTTTAAAAGCAGTATAGACAGCGAAGATAAGGAAAATTGGGGAAAGGAAAAGGAGGAGAGGGGGTGATACGTAAAAAGCCCACCGGGAACGGCAGGCTTTTCAAATTTATGCTTTAAAGAATTATTTTTTCTTTTTAGCAGCAGCTTTCTTCTTTGGAGCAGCTTTTTTAGCAGCAGCTTTCTTTTTAGGAGCAGCTTTTTTCTTAGCAGCAGCTTTCTTCTTAGGAGCAGCTTTTTTCTTAGCAGCAGCTTTCTTCTTAGGAGCAGCTTTTTTCGCTGACATTACTTTCTTAGCGGCTTTTTTCTTAGCAGCTTTCTTTTTAGTAGCAGCTTTTTTCTTTGGAGCAGCTTTTTTCGCAGCAGCTTTCTTTTTAGGAGCGGCTTTTTTTGCAGAAACAGACTTCGCTTTAGAAGCAGATTTCTTTACTGATTTTTTTTTCATCATGATTTTTGTTAATTAATTAATTGGTTAATACACTTTTTTACTTAGTTTCTTTTCTAAAGGTTACAATGAGCTCTTATTCAACTCATTTAGATAATTCCTTTGATGTGTAGTGAACCTAATTCACAATTTGCAATCATGTAAATCCATTTCATGGAATACAGATTCCGTCCACATCTTAAATCTATACAGGTACTATTTTATCAGCCTGGTATTGTCCGGCCTTCAGCTTAACTTGAATTTTGGTGAAGGCGTCAATGGTATACTTTACATCTTCCAGGGTGTGCACAGCTGTTGGAATTAACCGCAGCATGATTACACCTTTTGGTACCACCGGATAAACTACCATGGAGCAGAAGATATCATAATTTTCCCGTAAATCGATAATCAGATTGGTGGCTTCCGGAATTGATCCATTCAGGTAAACCGGAGTAACCGGCGATTCAGTTTTGCCGATTTCGAAGCCTGCTGCTACTAATCCTTTTTGCAGCGCTCTTACAATATTCCATAAATCGTCTTTTAAACGGGGCTGAGTTCTTAATAACTCCAGACGTTTGAGTGCCCCGACTACCAAAGGCATTGGCAATGATTTAGCAAATATTTGTGAACGCATATTGTGTTTGAGGTAATCAACCACCTGCGCATCACTTGCAATAAATGCACCTATTAATGCCATTGACTTGGCAAATGTGCCGAAATAAATATCGATTCCATCCTGAACTCCTTGTTCTTCGCCGGTTCCTGCACCTGTTTTACCCATCGTTCCAAAACCATGAGCATCATCTACAAATAACCGGAAGGAATACTTCTTCTTTAAGGCAACAATTTCTTTAAGCTTGCCCTGATCACCCGACATTCCAAACACACCTTCTGTAATAACAAGGATTGCTCCACCGGTTTCTGTTGCCAGTTTGGTAGCTCTTTCCAGTTGTTTTTCCAGGTTGGTGATATCATTATGCGGATAAACAAAACGCTTA
>CAUJFJ010000282.1 GCA_963169675.1 Bacteroidota bacterium | reverse complement strand
ATTGGAGTTGGAGCCCGGGCCTTAGGCATGGGCGGAGCACAGGTATCTTCTGTGAATGATATTACTTCAGGATACTGGAATCCTGCAGGTTTGACCCTGGGAACAGGCGACCTGCAACTGGGATTGATGCATGCTGAATATTTTGCCGGAATTGGAAAATACGATTATGCCGCTCTAGCAGCTCCCATCGATGCAACCAGAACCATTGGATTTTCTGTGATTCGTTTTGCTATTGATGACATCATCGATTCAACCGAGCTCATCGATTCCGATGGCAACATCGACTACGACAGGTTAAAATCGTTTTCTGCCGGTGATTATGCCTTCATGTTTTCTTATGCTAAGAAAACCAATATTGAAGGACTTCGTTATGGAGCCAATGCGAAAGTAATTCACCGTAAAGTTGGTGATTTTGCATCTGCCTGGGGCTTTGGTCTTGATGCCGGAATTCAATATCAAATGAACAAATGGAAATTCGGTGCCATGGCTCGCGATATCACTTCCACTTTTAATGCCTGGAATTTCAATACCGAAAAATTTGAAGATGTCTTTATTCAAACAGGAAACGAAGTGCCTGAAAACGGTGTTGAGGTTACGCTCCCAAAATTAATTTTGGGAGCTTCTTACAAAGCATCCATAACAGAAAAGTTTTCTGTTGAGCCTGCTCTTGATCTGGATGTTACTTTCGATGGAAAAAGAAATGTACTTGTAAAAAGTGATCCTGTAAGTATCGATCCGAAATTTGGTGTTGAATTCGGATACAACGATTTTATTTTCCTCCGAGGTGGAGTGAATAATATTCAGGACATAAAAGAAATTGATGGTTCTGAAAAGAAAACTTTCCAGCCCAATATGGGAATTGGTGTGAAAATTAAAAATGTCTCTATAGATTATGCCTTAACCAATATTGGAAGTGTTGGTGAAACATTATACTCTAATATTTTTTCTTTAAAAATAGCCTTATTTAAACAGAAAAAATGAAAAAACTTTACCCCCTGATGTTGCTTGCTTTTTTATGGTCATCCATTGCTAAAGGGCAGCAATATTGTAATGAATGGATTAATTTTTCTTCGAATCAGCAGTATTCGAATCAGCAGTATTTTAAAGTAAGCGTTTGGCGCGATGGCGTTTATCGTATCACTTATGCTGATTTACAGGCTGCTGCATTTCCATTGCCATTTAATCCGAAACAGTTGCAATTGTTTTATCAGGGAAGTGAACAATTTATATGGGTGGAAGGTGAAGCAGACGGCTCATTTGATGCTACTGACTACATCGAGTTTTATGGTAAGAAAAATGATGGAAGCTTTGATGCCCGTTTGTACAACGATCCCAATCATCAGTTAAATAAAGCATTCAGTTTATTTACCGATACTGCTTCCTACTTCCTGACTTTGAATTTTAATCCGTTGGTGGTTAACCGAAGAATGGTTCAGGAAACCGACGTAAATTTTATTGGTTATACTGCATTAGCTTACTTTATCAGTGAAGCTTACCGTGACTACAAGAATGAATATAATACCTATAAATTAGCTGAGGTAATTGATTCCGATTACGATGAAGGAGAAGGCTGGTTTTCCGGACCTATTTCCACTACTGCACAAACCTTTCCACTACCGGTTCCGAATGTCAGCCAGGATCCTTCCGCACCACTTGCAAAAGCAAATGCTGTATTAATGGGTGGTAATAATGATGGATACCAGCATTCAATCGCTTTAGATGTTAATGGTACCTCAGTATCAAATAATTTCTATGCTTATGCAGTAACCAAATTTAATTTCCCATTAACGGCAAATTCAACCATTCAAAACGGAACTGCTAATTTTATTTTCACTCCCGGTACCGGAGTAACAAACAGAACATTAGTGTCTAATATCAGTGTTACCTATCCACATACTTTCAGTTTCGGTGGCGAAAACGGAAACTTCAGAAAAATGACTATTCCGGGAAATATCTCACCGGGAAAATCTTACATCAGTATCACCAATCTGAATCTTACCAATCCTAAATTGTACATGCTTTCAGGTGATACCCTGAAGCAAATTCCTATGGTTGGAACAGGTACATCACGTCAGGCTCTCATTCCAACTTATAATGCTGATAAGTTCTGCTTTATTACGGATTCAGTTCATACAACTGCAACTGCACAAATGCGTATTGCACCGGTCTCTACTGATCCGTCTCGCTTTGCCAGATTCGTAAATTATCAGTACACCTCTCAAGGTGATTATCTGATTGTAACAAACGCGAAATTATGGAATAAGGCGAACGACTACAAGAATTACCGGGCATCAACCGGATTTACACCTTTGCTGGTTGATATCGATGAGCTCTATAATCAGTTTGCTTATGGAATTAACAAACATCCGCTTTCAATTCGCAATTTTGTGAAATTTGCGAATGATACATTTGTTGTAAAGCCACAACATTTATTATTAATCGGTAAATCGGTATCACCAATCAGAACACGCTTAACCGGATCTAATAATGTTACGAATATCAGTAATAACTGGAATGCTAATCTGTTGCCGTCTTATGGCTATCCACCTTCCGATTACTTATTAGTTTCTGATAATGTGCAGCCTTTCCCACGGCCTATGATTGCTGTTGGAAGAATTTCAGCCAGCACTGAAGCTGATGTTCAGGCTTATCTGGACAAGATTACAGCTCACGAAATTCAATTGCAAAGCTGTCCCGAAGAATGGATGAAAAGAATTTTGCATTTTGGTGGTGGAACAAATTCGTTTCAGCAGGATCAAATCAAAGAGATTTTACGCCGTTTTGAAGTGATTGCAGAAGATACCCTCATGGGTGCCGATGTTTATACCTTCCTGAAAACAAGTACCGATCCAATTCAGGTAAATCTATCACAATACCTGCAGTCGTTAATCGACAGCGGTGTTACCATGATGACATTTGTGGCTCATGCTTCCGGCTCATCATTCGATATCAGTACCGATTTGCCGCAGAATTATAACAATAAAAATAAGTATCCGTTAATGCTTGCCAATTCCTGTTTTGTAGGTGATATTCATGATCCTACCAGAAGAATTGTTGAAGATTTTATTTTACTTCCTGAAAAAGGAGCCCTGGCATTTGTGGCTCAGCCGGGTGTAGGTTATTTGGATAATCTGGAGATCTACAGCGGCCATTTTTATAAAGAAGTTGCGCTGAATAATTATGGTGGCAGAGTTGGAAAAACAATGCTCAATGTAATTGATTCTATTCTTGGTAATCCCGATTTCAATTCTAATGCCAGCGTGTACTATATGTATAAGTCGGTTTTAAATGGAATGACCCTTTCAGGTGATCCCGCATTAATTTTAAATTCATCAGCAAAGCCCGATTATCAGATTTCCAATGCCAGTGTTTTCTTCACCCCTGAATTAATTACTACCGATATCGATTCTTTCGATGTAAATGTTGTTGTCAAAAATCTGGGACGTGCTATCAATGATCCTTTTGTAATTCATGTAACACGTAAATTCCCGAATGGGGGAGTGAATTATGAGAAAGATACCATTGTAAACTATGTGGCTTTTATGGATACCATTTCTATCAGACTTCCAGTGGATGCCGGTCGCGGACTTGGTCCTAATACTTTTGAAGTGTATGTAGATTATTTCAGTACTATCGATGAATGCAATGAAGCAAATAATGCTGCCAATGATGTGCCTTTGTTAATACAGTCATCTGATATTCTTCCCGTTTATCCTGCAGAATTTGCTATAGTGCCTAATGATACTATTGAATTGAAAGCATCTACAGTAAATCCATTTGCGCCGGCAACTCCCTACGATTTTCAAATTGATACGGTTGATACTTTCAGCAGTCCATTCCTTCAACAAACTAC
>CAUJFJ010000281.1 GCA_963169675.1 Bacteroidota bacterium | reverse complement strand
TGAGATGGGTTTTTAATAGTTGAAGAATCTCCATCTCCAAAATGCCATATCCAGCTATTACTTCCAATCGTTGGATCTGTAAAACTAACAGCTCCGGGAGGAGTACATACAATAATTGTGTCGGGAACCGTGTATGGAACCGTGCCACTCGACACTCTCACATAAGCAGGCTTAACGAGTGTATCTTTACAACCATGAATTGAAGTTACTACTAACTGAATGTTGTAATTATTAACCGGAACATAGGTATGTGAAATATTTGAGCCGGTACCTGTTGTACCATCGCCAAAATCCCACTCCCATGTTGCAGTATTTACTGCTGTTGAACCAAATGCTACTGTGAGCGGAGAACAACCAACACGCGGTGTTGCACTGAATGAGGCCGTTACCGTATTTACGGTTACAGCTGAATTAACAGTTGTTGTATCGGTACACCCATTTGGTGATGTTGCTATTAGATTAACATTAAATGTACCGGATGAATTGTAGGTATTTACCGGGTTAAATGCTGTTGATGTATTCCCATCTCCAAAACTCCATGAGTAGGTTGAAGCACCTGTACTAGTATTGTTAAATAAAGCAGGATAAGGTTTACAACCGGTAGCGCTTCCAACTGTGAATGATGCATTTGGGTAATCATCAACAGTAATAAAAGCCGGCATTGTAACAGATCCGTTACAACCGGAAGTAGTTGTCACCGCAAGGGTGATATCATAATTTCCCGGTGTTAAATAGGTATGCGGCACACTTTGTAAAGTGGACGTGGTTCCATCACCAAAATCCCATGCCCACGATATTGCTCCGGGAACAGTACAGGTAAATGTAGTGCTTAGCGGAAAACAACCAGCCTGGTTGGTTACTGTAAAAGAAGGAACAAGATTTGGTCCGATGTTGATATATGCTGGCTTCACCAGTGTGTCTTTACAACCATTTGCATTTGTCACTATAAGAGATACATCATAGGAACCCATAGCACCATAAACATACGATGGATTCTGAACAGTTGAAGTTACACCATTTCCAAAATCCCAAAACCAGGATACAGCTCCAGGTGTAGTTGCATTGAAATTAAAATTTGTTCCAGTATTACATGATGATTGTTGGTTTACGGTAAATGCCGCAGGAGCATTTGGAACAATTGAAATATAAGCTGGCTTAATTTCTATTTTAGAACAATTGAAATTATTACGAGCAATTAATTTAACTGTGTATGTACCTACAGCAGAATATGAATGAACAGGATCTGTTTGGGTTGAAAAGTTACCATCGCCAAAATCCCATATATAGGAGCTGGCATTGGTTGATAAATTGGTAAATGATATTGAATTATTTCCTGCACAACCAACAAGTGGAGAAGCAACGAAATTAACAACAGGATCAGCAACAACATTAATATAGTTTGTCGCTATTAAAGTATCTCTGTCTCCGGTTAATGAATTTATTGCTATTAAAGTTACAGTGTATTGCCCCGGAGTAATGTAAACTGTCGTAGGATCTGTTAAGGTAGACGTATTGCCGTTCCCAAAATCCCAAACATAATTACTTGCCTGTGTTGACAAATTTATAAAATCCACAGACAACGGTGCACATCCTGTGATTACATTGGATGTAAATGATGCACTTGGAACCTGAGCTTTTGCCCGCCCCGGTATCAGTTGCAACAAGGCAAAAATTCCGGTTACTATAACCAGGAATTTAAGTGCCTTAATTTTTTGTTCAGATAAGTTCATACGCTCCCTTTTAAAACTTATTAAAAAAAATAAGAACTGCCCATTCCATTACAGGCAGTTCAATAACTTTTTATTGCTTAATCACAGGTGGCTCATCACCTTGTGCATAATTCGATTTTGGATTAAAACTAGAACCCTGATTAATTATCGTGTTCGTTGCAGAATAAAATTGCGTTCCGTCTTTTGCAATTTTCTTCACACGGTAGTATGCAAAACCGCCTGGAGGATTATGATCCATCCAACTATAGAATAATTCAACATTGGTACCAATGCCTTCTTTAACACCTACCGATTCAAACTGACGACCATCAGCTGAACGCTCTACAATGTAGATACAGTCGGCCGGCTCTTCTTTCGCTGTCCAGTTCAGAAAAACTTTTCCTGAATTATAAACTGTAGTATAATTATAGATATTAGTGCTTTGCTGAGAATAAGCTGATGCATGCATCATCGGAGATTGTTGAACCTCTTGTGCCATTACATTGCCTGTCGCAAATGCTATCATAAAAAATACCATCACCTCAACAAGGAATAGAAACTTAAAGGCAGAACCTTTCTCGCCTTCTCTGTTATAGTAACGTCTGGGCTTTGAATACATCGCCATCCGGTTTTCCCTGATCATCTGATACAATTCCATCGATTCTGATTGATTTGTCATAGTTTATTCCTCCTCTATTTATTATAGACTTAATTTACAGTGTTGCACACGCTTATGTTTTGCGCTTTGCCGACACTTCTTACCGTTGTAAGATTTTAGGATTTTTGAACCTTTTTCGCAATCCATTATATCGGTTAAGGGTCTGAAACGGCATTCAGGGCAAAAGGGTTACAAATGCATCCAAACCTTATAATAAATGAATGCAAAACAGTGAATTACAAGCATTTTAATCATTTTGACAGCTTCCGCGAACCTTCACACTAAACCTGCGTAGAAAGTCAGGAATTTGAGATGTTCACTTAACCAGAATGATTATGGATGTACTTAACAAGACGATTAAAAAATTAAGTGAGGAAGAGTACCAGGCATTGCTTATGCAGGTCTCGGGAAAGAAAAAGAATAAGCCTTTTGTAGTATTGGAAACTACCCGCCAGCGAGATATCGCCGATTCAGAAATGATGGAAATGCTGCAGGTGAATGCCAGTACTTATTATACGTTGAAGTCACGGCTGAACTCCAAAATAGCAGCTATCCTTTCTAAAAGTGTGCAAAACCCCATTAGCTCGCTGATGGATGAGGTTACCCGTGTGCCTGCGAATTTGTATGGAAACAATAAAGACTTTTCTATAAGAGCCCTTAAAGAACTCGAAAAGCAACTTATTGAGTATGATCTTTCAGCAGAGCTGATTATTGTTTATAAAACTTTGGCTCAATTGCATTTATATAATGAGGATTTTTCTCACTATGATAATCTTTATAAAAAGCATGTTGCCTTTTCACTGGCTGTCTCGAAAGCAGAAGGATTATTCTATCAGTTCATTTTAAGAACAGGCAAATACCTGCTTACAAAATCAACTGATGACTACAATGCTATCATTGATATCAAAAGAGAAATTTCAAACATCTGTGAACTTTATGACTCGCACCGTTTGTATGTAATCTACAACATCGTGCGTCTTTATCACATGATCACCATTGAAAATTCAACCGAAGGTTTGAAAGCAAAAGAACTGGAAGTTGATGGTATTCTTCAGGAAATGAATCGTATTTTCCAGAAGTATCATATGGATACATTCTACCAGAATATAAAATTCATATCAGAATTTATATATTTTGAATACTATCAGCTTACGGGCAATCAGGTGCGTGCCGATTATTACCACGACAAAGGTATTTGTCATATCGAAGATTTATGTGGCAAACATTTCATGTCATTCCATGTAATTCGTTTCCTGGAAAGCAAAATTGAGAAATACCTCGCTGATGGAAATATCGACAAATTGATGTTATCACACGATCAGATCATTCAACATCTCGATATTGACACCAATGAAGCTTATCAGTTTGTAGCTTTCAAAAGGTATGTTGCTGTTTGTAAATTCTACCAACGCGACTTTAACGGTGCTGCACGTACCATGAATGATCTCAGAAATCAGGTTTCATTGAAGCAATATTTGATGACCGATATTGAATGTAAATTATTCCAGGCTTTACAATATTGCATTTTAGGTGAAGACGGATTGTGCATGCAAATACTTTCAAGTCTGAAACGCCAGATCCGCGATCAGGATGCAGAGTTCGAATCAACCAGACAATTCATAAAAATCCTTAAGTCTGCATTAAAACCGGCTGACTACAGAAAGAAAGTCAAGAAAATTACTGAAATGTGGAATGATTTTCAAAAATCGAACCACGGTCAGTATGCAATTCTTAAATATGTAAAACTGGATGAAGTGACTATCCGGAAAATGACAAATCCTATTAAAGAATAAAGAAAAGGAATTCCAAAACTTAAACAGCCTCTAAGTACTTCTCACTTAGGGGCTTGTTTATATACTTATAAACGTACTGGTTGGTGGATGCACGATTGATGTCCTCCGGACTAATTGAAGAAGACAAAACAATAACTTTAGCCTTTTGACGAATTGTTGCGTCGAGCTTTTCAAAATCCTCCAGAAAGCCAAAGCCGTCTTTCACAGGCATATTAAGGTCTAAAAAGATAAATTGAGGGATTTTTGCTTCATCTGTGGCAACTTCACGAAGAAAATTGAGTGCGCCATCAGCCGAATTCCTTACAATTACCTCACCGGCAAATTTGGAGGAAACAATGATTCTTTCATTGATAAAGTTATCAATTTCATTATCATCTACCAATAATACATTCCTGAATTTTGGCATTGTTGAGTTGATTTTAGCCTGTAAACTAACTATACCGGGCAGGGGGAATCCGAGTAGAAGTGTGTGTGTGGTGGTGATGGACGGGATCGAACCGCCGACACAAGGATTTTCAGTCCTTTGCTCTACCGACTGAGCTACATCACCATTTTAAAACTGCAATGGGCGCAAAAGTAAAATTTTTTTTCATTCAAAACCGAAAATAAATTTCTAAATATTTTATTCTTTTCACATTTGACCAGATTTCCAATAAAGTGATCAGTATAATTACTTTTGCCAAATGGATTCCACTCATATGGTTAAGTTCATTTTTGATATCGGCAATACGCGAACTAAAATTGCAGTTTTCGAAAATGCTAACATGCTCGAATTGCGCAATGTAAAAGGAAACTTCATGAATGAAGCTAACCGGATCTTTACGCTTTTTGGACGCCCTTTTAGTGTCATGGTTTCAACCGTAAGCATTCCCGAAAATGAGGTAATTGCTATGCTGTCAGCCATTTACGATGGGAAAATATTTTTTTTCAGAAGCGGAATGATACTTCCCGTAAGAAATGGCTACAAAACTCCGCAAACTCTTGGCCAAGACCGGATTGCGAATGCATGCGCCGCCTGGAAATTCAATCCTGATAAGAATACGCTGGCAATCGATTTGGGAACTTGTATTAAATACGACTTTGTTGATGAAACCGGACTGTATCATGGTGGAGCAATTGCTCCCGGACTTGCCATGAGGTACAAAGCGTTAACCCGATTCACCGGACAACTGCCTTATTTTAAGCCAATTGACGAATTTCCCGATCTAATCGGACAATCTACAGAGTCGTCTATACGTTCGGGTGTTGAAAATGGAATTCTATTTGAACTCAAAGGAGCCATTGAAGCTTATCGTCAACAATTTGGTGGAACTTCTGTAATTCTTACCGGTGGCGACCACCCTAAGTTTGCCGATAAGCTAAAAAGTCCCATCTTTGTGGCCCCAAACCTGACTTTGAACGGTTTAAAAGTAATACTGGATGCAAATGATTAATAAGAAACTCTTTGTTTTTGTGCTCTTTTTGACGGTACTAGCTACCAAAGGTATTAGCCAAACCGGCTCCCTTAGCCCCTATTCCAGATACGGAATTGGCGATGTTTTGCCAGAAGGCTTTACTTATCAATTAGGTATGGGAGGAATTGGCGCCGCTTTAATTTCGCCCAACCAAATCAATTTCATCAACCCTGCCTCTTTAGCATACGACACCATTACCATATTTGATTTTGCTGCCAATGGTGAAATTCGCCGTCTCGAAAGAAATACCCAGAACTCTACACTGAACAGTGCCTCCTTTTCTTATTTTAGTCTGGCCTTCCCTGTTATTAAGCATAAAATGGGCATGTCTTTTGGCCTGCTCCCCTTCTCATCTGTAGGATATAATATTAATGTGTTTGAAGAAGTCCAAAATGTAGGAACTGTAAAATACCGCTATGAGGGCGAAGGTGGATTCAACAAAGTTTTCCTGGCTTCTGGAATTAAAGTGTTCGAAGGATTGAGTGCCGGAATTAATGCCTCTTATATTTTCGGAACCATAGAAAACAGAAAGAGTATTGAATTTCCATACAACGTAAATTATTTCAATAGTCGTTATATTAATGATGTAACCGCAAAAGGGTTCTATTTTAACTATGGGTTGCTTTATAATAAGATGTTGAAGAAAGAACAATTCATAAGTGTTGGACTGACAAGTTCGCTTTCTACAGGAGTAAATGCTTCTAATGTCCAGAATTACTACAACTATTCCATTTCAGCTTTTGGTGGTGAAATTGTTAAGGATTCCATTTATGAAGAATCGGAAAAGTCAGGTAAAATCAGGCTTCCCGATTACTACCGCGCGGGTGTTTCTTATGGAAAAACTGGTAAATGGATGGCAGGCGCGGATTTCTCTTACAACAACTGGGAAAAATTCCGTAATTTCGATTCAAAAGACTCATTAAAAAACAGTTACACTTTTTCAGTAGGCGGGGAATATCAAACAAAAAAACTGACTTATCGGGTTGGAGGAAGATATACACAAACCTATCTTAGCCTCAACAACAACCAGCTAAATGATTATGGCATAACTTTTGGGTTAAGCATCCTGAAGTTGTTTCCCAAACGTCCACCTTCAGCAATTAACATAGCTGTTGAACTTGGTTCCAGAGGCACAACCGAAAGTAACTTAATCAAAGAAAATTACATCAGATTAAACCTGGGATTCACATTAACAGATATCTGGTTTATCAAAACAAAATACGACTAAATTTAACCCAATAAAAACCAAAATGAAAAAGTACCTATTGTTAACTGCATTATCGTTCGCAGTCATCACTTCTTCTATTGCTCAAACAGGATCCAAATACGGAACTGATAGTGTTACCTGTATCACGAACATCTCACTGTTTAATGAATACTTTAAACAGAATAACTATGTTGATGCTCTTGAGCCATGGAGATGGGTATTCACCAACTGCCCTGCTTCTACCAAAAGAACCTATTTGAATGGTGCCACCATGTTTGAAAAACTTATTGCAGATGAAAAAGATCCTGCAGTTAAATCCAAATATCTGGATTCATTGTTGGCAATCTATGATCAGCGTATAAAATATTTTGGTGAAGAAGGCTTGGTGCTTGGAAAAAAAGCAATTGCTATCTACGATTACGCACCTGAGCGTAAAGAAGAAATCAATGCTTTGTTTAAACAATCTGTTGAAAAAGAAGGCCCAAAATCCGGTCCGGTTGTATTGTATAAATATTTCCAGGTAAACACGGAATTGTTTGCTCAGAAGAAAATCACCAAAGAAGATGTGATTGATGTGTATGATCAGGTAAGTGAACAAATTGATGCAAATCTCGAAGGTCCCGACTCTGCAAACTATGATAAATCCCGAATGAATGTGGAAACTTTCTTCGGTCCGTTTGCAACTTGCGAAGACCTGGTTGAGATTTATACTCCACGATTAAAAGCAACCCCGGATAATGTGGTATTACTTCGTAAAATCGTAAATTTATTTGGCAAAAAGGGTTGTAATGATGCAGCCATTTATATGCAGGCTGCAGAAAATCTGCACAAAACTGAGCCTACCGCAAAAGCTTCTTTAAGTCTTGCCCGCATGTATGCTGCAAAAGGACAATCAGCGAAAGCATCATCATACTATAGTGAAGCTGCTGAGCTGGAATCTGACAACAACAAAAAGGCGAATATTGTTTTGGAAACTGCTGACTATAATCTCCGCACACTGAAGAGCTATTCACAGGCTCGCACATTGGCTTTAAGAGCAGCTGCACTACGTCCGGGTTGGGGTCGTCCATATATCATGATCGGTGATATTTATGCATCAAGCAATTCCGGATGTCCCGATGAATTCGGTGGCGCTTCTGTATTCTGGGCTGCTGTTGACAAATATCAAAAAGCAAAATCAGTTGACCCTTCTCTTGCAGATGAAGCCAACCGTAAAATTGGAACTTACACTAAATACTTCCCTAAGAAGGATGACGTTTTCTTTAATAACTTAAAAGTTGGTGATTCTTATACAGTGAAATGCTGGATCAACGAAACAACAACGATTCGCGTCAACTAAAATGTATTGCTCCTGCAACATAATTTTTTTACATAAAAAAGCTGGTTATGCCAGCTTTTTTATGTTATTTTTGTTTGCGCTTACTTTCTCATCATGTGAAAATGATATTGAAAAAGTTTCGTTGGTAACAGGGAAATCCAAGTTGCCTATAGAATCTTCTACTGATATGGAAATTCTATACAGCGATTCGGCCAAAGTAAAAGTCAAGGTAAATACACCGGTCATGAATCGCTATGATGGTGAAAATCCATATACCGAATTACCCAAAGGAGTATCAGTAAAGTTCTTTGATGAAAATCTGAATGTCACTTCAACACTCACCTCCAAATATGCTATCCGAAAAGATAACGAAAATATAATGGAGGCTAAAAATGATGTGGTTGTGGTGAATGAAAAAGGAGAAAAGTTAAATACCGAACACCTGATCTGGAATGAACGTACCCACAAAATTTACAGCGATAAATTTGTGAAAATCACCACCCCGGATAAAATACTTTTCGGCAACGGGTTTGAAGCAAATCAGGATTTTACCAACTATAAAATTTTTAATATTAAAGGAACTATAACCATTGACAAAGATGAACATACCACGAATCCTTGAAGTCTCCTGGCTGATAACCAGTATCGTTGCTTTAGGCCTGTTCGTTTACCATTTCTTCAGCGATGGATTATCTGCCGCCTTTTTCCCCCTGATTTTTGCCTTTATCACCTTTTGCATGTATCTGGTGAGAAGGAAACAACGGATATCCTACGAAAAAAAGCCTCCTGTGACTCCACCGGCTGATGTGGAATAACTGCTGAATTTCCGCTAGTCCATTCTTTCAAACCTTTTAATATTGGAATTTCCGTCGTATATTCGCACGCTATTTCGGTGTATTGGGTGAATTATATTCCCATGCCGACATCTAACTAATTGTATATCAAAAACATAATCTAAAGAAAAACAACAAATGGCTGTAATTGGAAAAATCCGCCAGAGAGCAGGCCTGCTAATTGGTATTGTGGGTTTTAGCTTAGTGGCTTTTATTCTGGGGGACCTTCTCACATCAAACAGGAGTTTTATAACCGGTTCCGGAAATGAACTTGCTATCATTGGAAGCAAAAAGGTTGATATTCAGGAATTTGAAGCATTGGTTAAACAGCTTGAAGAAAACTACAAGATTAATACCGGCAACCAAACCGTAGACCAAAATACTTTAGAGTCACTGCGTGAACAAGCCTGGACCCAACTTTTAAATGAAGAAATCCTGGGAAAGCAAATTGAAAAAACCGGAATCAAAGTGAGTGGTGATGAGCTATTTGATATGATTCAGGGTAAAAATCCACACCCACAAATCAAGGAAGCATTTAAAGATCCGAAAACCGGTGAATTTTCAGCCGCTAACGTAATTCAGTTTTTGAAAAACATGGATAACGATGCAACCGGCAAAACCAGAAATCAATGGGTTGCATTTGAGAAATACATCAATGAAGAACGGATTAAAGAAAAGTATAATGAAATGATCAAACATGGTTTGTTCGTTACTACTGCCGAAGCTAAAAGAATGTATGAGAATCAAAATCGTACTGCTTCCGTTCGCTTTATCGATTTCAATTATTCTACTATTGTTGATTCTACCATTAAAGTTGAAGATAAAGAATTACGTGAATATTATAATTCACACCAGAATGACTTCAAACAGGAAGCTTCCCGCAAACTGGAGTATGTAACCTTCGATGTAGTTCCTTCATCAGAAGATAAACAAAATGCTATTTCCAGTCTTGAAAAATTGGTGCAGGCTTTCCGTGAAACTACCGACGACTCACTTTTCACTTCTATCAACTCTGACAACAAAATTGAAATTGCCTACTTCAAACAAAATTCACTTGCTCCAATTATTGATACTCCATTTTTTGGAGGTGCTGCAGTTGGTACAGTAATCGGACCATACGAAGAAGGAAATGCCTACAAAGTTTCTAAATTGCTTGCTTCTAAAAACATGTCAGACTCTATCAAAGTGAGTCATGCACTGGTTGCATTTGCAGGTGCTGAACGTGCTCCGGCTGAAGTTACACGTACCAGAGACCAGGCACAAGCTACAGCTGACAGTTTACTTGCAATAATTAAAAAAGATGGAAATCGTTTTGCTGACATTGCAAAAAATGCTTCTGACGATAAAGTTGCTGCAGAAAAAGAAGGTGATCTGGATTGGATCACTCAGGCAAGCCCAATGGATCCTAAATTTAAAGCTGGTGCTTTCGAAACGGCTAAAGGTCAGGTTTCATTAGTTGAGTCTCCATTCGGATTTCACCTGATTAAAGTAACCGATCAAACTGCTGCTGTTCGTCAGGTACAAGTTGCTTCTATCGATCGTCGAATTGAACCGGGGTCTAAAACATTCCAGGCAGCTTTTGGTAAAGCAAACGAATTTGCTGCGAAAAATAAAACTCCTGAAGCCTTTGAAAAAGCAGTTCAAGAACAAGGTTTGAATAAGCGTGTAGCCGATAATCTTAAAGAAACAGATAAATTCATCCCAGGATTGGAATCTCCACGTGCTCTTGTTCAATGGGCTTACAATTCTAAAAAAGGAGATGTTTCTAAAGTATATGATTTCGGAAATAAGTTTGTCATAGCTGTTCTGACTGAAGTGAAAGAAAAAGGAATTGCTCCTTACGAACAAGCGCTGGAACTTGTAAAAGGCAAAGTGATTACTCAGAAAAAAGCTCAAATGTTCATCGAGAAAATAAACGCCAAAATGAGTGGGGCAACTACTATCGAAGCATTAGCATCAGCACTGGGTGTTCAGGTTAAAAATGCAGAAGGTGTTAATTTTAATTCCAGTTTCGTTGCAAACCTGGGTGTTGAACCAGCTTTGGTTGGAACCATATTCAGCCTCAAACAAGGTGTTCTGTCAAAGCCAGTGGAAGGAACGACAGGTGTTTTTGTAGCAGTTATCGACAGAATTTCTGAACCTGCTGCCATAACTGATTTCTCTTCCAACAAAAAACAAGCTATTCAACAGTTACAGCAAAGAACTACCTATGAAGTGTTCAATGCACTGAAAGAGAAAGCCAATATTACCGATAACAGAGGTAAATATTACTAAAATTACCACCAATTGATATTCAAAGCCGTTCTGAAACCCAGAACGGCTTTTTTATTTATTAACGTTTGGAGGGAACTCTAAAAGTTAATTTTATATTTGTAATTCAGGTATGGATATTAAAAGTCAATTAAGAGTCTCAGCGCCCGTGTTGGTGATGGTTTATGCCTTTACCACCGCAATTCTTTCCATTGTTATTTTCCTGGGCATTGAACATAATATTGAACTGGATCATTTTACCCAGGATCCAGCCACAATTATGTCCACACCTTTTTATCTTGGATTCTTTTCCTATGTAGGGATTTTATTCTGGTGTGCAGCAGCAGTGATTTGCTTTTATACCAGAGCCATTCTACCCGAAACAACCGAAAATAGCAGACTACGCAGCTTTATGCTTTATTCAGGCCTGGTTACCTCATTGCTTATGTTAGATGACTTATTCCTGCTACACGAATTAGTCCTTCCGGAAATATTCCTGCTTCCTGAAGAAGTAGTTTATCTCCTTTATCTGAATATTTTGTTGGTCTATGCCGTACTCTTTCGTGCAGAAATTCAGAAAAGCGAATACATTGTTCTTGTTATTGCAGCAGGAATGATTGGTGCTTCTCAATTTGTTGATTCCATTCCAATGCCATTACCCGAAGATTCTTTTCTGGAAGATGCTGTTAAACTTTTCGGAATTGTTACGTGGTTCACGTATTTTGCAAGATATGGATTGACCAAGCTGGAAGAAAAATTCCATTTAAAGTAAAGACTATTTAATCAACTTTTTCTATACGGATTCCAGCATCCATAATTCCCGGTAAGGGATTAATCCGCATGGCCTGATTCAATTCAAATCTATACTCTCCCGGCTGTGTGAACTGAACATTTTCTTTAAAAAGTATCCGGTTATCCCAAATATCACCAAGGCCTTCACCCAGCCATCGTCCCTCAGGAGAAGCAAGAATGCATTCAACCGTATCACGATGAACTTGTCCTTGTGGGAAGGTAGTATTTACGAAAATATAAAGATTGCTGAATCGGTAAAACCCTGCATTACGAACATTAATGTACACATTGTAACCCAGCGACGTATCTTCAACAGAAACTAAAAAACTGAGTGGCACATCTTTGTCCCATTCCATTTTTGGTATTTCTTTATTCTCTTCAAAATAGCGGGAAGGATCACACGAAGTGAATGCAATGGCTACAAACAACAAACACACTAAAACCCGGTTCATATATTATTCCTTTGGAGGTTCAGTTTTAGGAGGTGCCTGACGAATTCGTTGCGGCCTCGATGATTCACTACCTGAAGATGGAGCACTTGAAGGACTTGAACTTGCAGGAGGTGTCGAAGGCTTAGGTTGCTGTGGAGCAGCTGACTGTTGCGGAGGAGCTGGTGGTCTTGCATTTGAACCTGATGATGGTGAAGTTGGTCGGCGTTCCGGACGATTCCCTTGTGAAGGCGCCGGTTGTGATGAATTTCCCGGCTGTTGACCTTCCTGAGCCGGACGTGGTCTTGATTCCTGACTTTGCCGTGGTGGCAATGGCTTGCGTTCCGTGCGCTCATTGGAAGTGCTATCCTGAGCTGGCCTTGGAGGTCTTTGATCCTGACCTTGCCGAGGTGGCAAAGGCTTCCGATCACTTCTTTCATTCACATTTCCGGTATTCGCTTTTTGTGGTTGAGATGGACCTGCATCTGGTGATGTCCGGTTTTTATTTTTAAAACGATCCTGTGGTTGTCCCGATGGTCTTGCCCCGGATGGTCCTGCGATTTTATTATTCTCTGCCCCACCCTTTTTCTTTTTCTTCTTACCCTTTTTCTCCATCATGCGGGTCAGACTGTCTTGTCCTACCACATCAGCATAATCGAGAGGCTTTTCATATAAAGTGGTTTCTACATAATCATTCAGATCGACGGGCTTTTCACCTTGTTTGTTCAAGGCAATTACTTCTTTCACCCTGTCAACTGACAATGCAATCCAGTTATCGGAATTCACAAATTCACCTGGTGCACCGGTCTCGACATAAGCGAACCACATCATTCTTTTGAAAATATCTGTTTTGCGGTGTAGCGCATATCCTTTTTTGGTCTCCAAACGCGAATTAGAATCAGGTATGTCTGCTATAGCATCTAAGTAAGAATCCAGTTCATAATTCAGGCAGCATTTTAATTTACCACATTGACCTGCTAATTTCAGTGGGTTCAGTGATAAGTTCTGATACCTGGCTGCACTGGTGCTTACCACTTTAAAATCGGTCAACCATGTCGAACAGCATAGTTCTCTTCCACATGATCCGATTCCACCCAAGCGACTTGCTTCCTGACGCATTCCAATCTGGCGCATTTCAATACGCACTTTAAATTCTTCAGCAAGTTTTTTAATGAGCTCTCTGAAATCTACACGCTCTTCGGCAGTGTAAAAGAAGGTCGCTTTTTTACCATCACCCTGATACTCTACATCACTTAGCTTCATCCTCAGATTCAGACTCAGTGCTATTGAACGAGCCCGGTACATGGTTTCCACTTCCAATGCTTTTACTGCATTGAATTTTTCGACATCAGCAGGACGTGCTAAGCGATATAGTGCTTTAATTTCATCACTATCTTCTGTAACACCTTTCTTCTTCAACTGAAAACGAACCAACTCGCCTGCGATAGAAACCGTGCCAATATCATGACCGGGATTTCCTTCCACGGCAACCATATCTCCGGTTTTTAATTCCAGATATTCAGAATTGCGGAAAAACTCTTTGCGGCTTCCTTTGAATCGGACCTCAACAATGTTGTATGGCTTTTCTCCCTGAGGAAGCTCCATATCGGCCAGCCAGTTATAAACATTCAGTTTATTACAGCCACTGGTACCACATGTGCCATTATTTTTACAACCCGGAGAAGTATCACCTGTACTGGTTGAACATGAACTGCAACCCATTTTTTGTTTCTTTTAGTTATGGAAATAGGAACGAATCAGGCTGACATTACATTTAATCTTAATTGCCTTTAAAGCATTTTAAGGTTTTGCAATATTCAATAACTGATTCATTTTAAAAGACAAATCTAAGAATAATATTTTGGCATTAGCATTCCGCTCGACAGCGTAATGGGCCCTGTTCAGTAATTTAGCTATTTCTGCTATATTTCCTTCATGAATGAATCGTGTGAATTTACTGAAATTCGGAATCACTTCATCATCAAATCGCACCATTGACCGATCGGCATGGTTCACGAGCATGCATTCACGTCCTGCTTCCAGACAAAAACCAAGGAATGTCTTTTGATATTCCCGACCGGCTTTCGCGATGTTTTCAATCCAGTTGTTGAGTTCATGCCAGGCATGTTTCCCTCCTTTTTCATGAAACGGATTGTAGCAGAGCCTCATCCACATAATGAAGTCGTTTTCAACCCTAAAATCATTCTCTGAACTTCCTGCCAGGGTTAAGGCAACATTGTACCTTCCATCAGCAAGATTCGCAATTCTGCGTGCCTGAACAGCATCAACCCGCATTTTACTCATAATGCCTTCTGCAATTTCAGAAACGGTAAGCAGCGGAATTTTAATCAATTGGGTACGTGAAAGAATCGTAGACAGCAATTGTTCCCGATGTTCAGATACCAAAATGAATAAGGTTTTGTCTGGTGGTTCTTCCAGAATTTTAAGCAGTTTATTGCTGGCATCCACCCGCATTTTTTCAGGAAGCCAGACAATCAGAATTTTATATTCAGCTTCATAAGGCTTAAGGCTCAGCTTACGTTGGATGTCACTGCTTTCTTCAACCGACATAAATCCTTGTTTTGAGTCGGAGCCCAATGCTTCATACCATTGATTAACATCCAGATATGGGTTTGCGAGTACCGCTTCCCGCCATTGGGTAAGAAAATCGGTACTTTTTGAAGGTTTACTTTTGCCTGAAAATACCGGATAAGCATAATGCAGGTCGGGATGAGTCATTTTGCGGTGCTTGATACACGACCGACAAACTCCGCAAGAGTCTGTTAATGAAGGGTTTTCGCAATGAATAAAGGCTGCATAGGCCATAGCTAATGCTAATCCCGTATGACCTTCATAGCCTGCAAATAATTGAGCATGACTAATGCGCTTGTCGTGAACCGACTGCAGGAGTCTATTTATAACATCTTGTTTACCAACTATTTCAGAAAATTTCATAAGCTATCTCTCCACAAAAATACTAAGGATTTCCCGGATGTCAGAATTCCAGCTATTGAATTAACAGCCTTATTGATGTAAATTTGCACCATGAAAACAATCGACCAGTATAATTTCTCCGGAAAAAAGGCATTAATTCGAGTAGACTTTAACGTACCTCTTGATAAGGCAACTTTGGCTGTTACAGATGATACCCGAATAAGAGCAGCGATAGATACTATTCGTAAAATTCTTGCTGATGGTGGTTCTGTTATACTGATGTCACATCTGGGCAGACCGAAAGAAGGGCCAGCAGATAAATATTCATTACGTCACGTAGTGAAAACACTTTCAGAACTACTGAAAAAGGATATCAAGTTTGCTGATGATTGCATTGGAGAGCAGGCAAAAACATTAGCAGCTAATTTGCAACCTGGAGAAGTTCTCTTGCTAGAAAATTTACGTTTTTATAAGGAAGAAGAAAAAGGCGATGAAGCATTTGCACAAAAGCTTGCTTCATTAGGAGATGTTTATGTAAACGATGCTTTCGGAACAGCACATCGTCGTCATGCATCTACAGCTGTTATTGCACAGTACTTCCCCGGAAATAAATTATTCGGCTATGTAATGGCGAATGAATTAACCAATGCAAACAGAGTATTGAGCAGTGCACAAAAACCATTTACTGCTATTACGGGTGGTGCGAAAGTATCTGACAAAATATTAATCATAGAACAATTGCTGAATAAAGTTGATCATCTGATTATTGGTGGTGGAATGTCGTACACATTTTTCAGAGCCATGGGTGGTCAAACAGGATCTTCACTTTGTGAAGAAGATAAACTTGATCTTGCAAGAGAAATTTTAGATAAAGCAGCAGCTAAAGGTGTGAAAATTCATTTACCTGTTGATTCCATTATTGCGGATTCTTTCAGCAATGAAGCCAATCACAAAACATGTCCATCCGGTGAAATTCCTGATGGCTGGATGGGATTAGATATTGGTCCTGTTGCAGCTATGCAATTTGCAGAAGTAATCAGTCATTCCAAAACAATTCTTTGGAATGGTCCAATGGGCGTTTTTGAAATGTCGAATTTTGAAAGAGGAACCCGCATGGTTGCAGATGCTATTGTACATGCAACATCCATGGGAGCTTTTACACTGATTGGAGGAGGCGATTCAGCTGCAGCGATAAATAAATTTGACCTGGGAAGTAAAGTTTCCTACGTATCTACCGGAGGAGGAGCACTATTGGAATACATAGAAGGAAAAGTGTTACCGGGTGTAGAAATGCTACTCGCCGATTAACGATCCTGAGCCTAAGTTTTCACGGAATTCATCTTTCACATCTTTCACAGCAGGTGCGAGTGCTGATGCTGCTTTTAAAACATATGGATATAAAACCGATTCTTTCCGTGACTTTTCAGGAATTGGATTCCAACTTCCTTCAAGTGGTTTTAACAACCAGAAAATCACAGATACTGCCAGAGCAAATTTCAACACGCCTAATACGGCACCTGCAATTTTATTGAACACATTGAGAGAAGCAATCTTCAAAACTGCTTCCATTAGTTTTGCATAAAAAATGAAAATTACCAGGATTACACCGAATACAATCAGGAATGATATGTAATGGAGTAAATGCCCTTCATCATCTGTAATTTTCTGCAATACATCATAAGCTAAACCGGAAAATTTAAATCCAAGGTACACGCCGAGAATCAGGCCAATGATCATGGCTACTTCGAAAAGCAATCCTTTTTGAAATCCTTTGTATGCACCATAAACTAATGGCACAGCAATAATCACATCCAGAAAATTCATCGTCTGAATTCAATGCTGGCTGAAGTTCCGGTAGTAAAACCTTTTTCTGCAGCACGGCGATTTAAATCTTGAATAACTATTCTTTCGAAAATATCGGACTTATCAATATCACGGGCCTCTAGCCTTTTATTGATAGTAATTTGCCTGTCGTATGGAATATGTCTTCTTAAGTCAGAAATTGTTTTGGTTCTTTTCTCCTTTAGATTAAGAGCGGAACTCCTTACATACTCCGGAGTTTTAAATTTTAGTGAATCGGGAAGCAACGCCATTTCCAATGCTTCGAGATTGGAGTTCGTCATCTTAATATAATCAATCAAATCCCAATTTTGCTGATGAAACTGATAGCGATCGGAAATCTTATAAAATAACCTGGATTCAAATGTCATTTCATTGGCAAGCAAAGCGTTTTTATCGATGTTGGTCATCATCTTATAACGTTCCGAACCATTATTCCCGTAATAAAGATAAGTAGCATTTAAT
>CAUJFJ010000280.1 GCA_963169675.1 Bacteroidota bacterium | reverse complement strand
AAAACAAATCCATTAAAAAAATTGGTGCCACCAGTCATATAATAAACTGTTGAATTAGGATCAAAGTCATTATTGTTATAAAATGAGCCTGCAAAATAAACAGATTGTGCACCATCAAATACCGCTCTATCCGCGCTTATTGTAGAATTATTGTTACCAAATTTTTTAGCCCAAATAAATGCACCGGTAGAATCTAATTTTAATAAAAAATTATTATCATTGTTAGAAGAAAGAATATGAGTTCCTGCTCCCGGGTCAAAATCGACGGATCCTCTAAATCTCCCGAATATCATGATTTCATTGTTATTATCAATGATTAAACTTTGCAATCCAACATTAATTCCAAAACCAGGAGAATTGAATTGTTTTGCCATAATAAAGTTTCCGGCGGTGTCATATTTTGCAATAAAACCACACAATCCTATCGCTGTTCCCGATCCTGCGACTAGATTAAATACGCCTGGCCCTGGATCAAAATCAACAGTTGAATTAAAATAACCATACAAAACCAGGTTGCCTGTTTGGTCAAATTCAAAACCATTTAGCATTTGATTATCGACACTTCCGATGCTGAATGCATGGATTAGATTGCCGGTAAAATCCATTTTTGCAACGTAAAAATCTGTCCATCCAACCGCACTCAGATTGAATATTCCCGGTCCCGGATCAAAATCGACTGTTTCAGTAAAATTTCCTGCTGTATATAAATTTCCAAGATTGTCGATTTTAACGCCCACCGGGTATGTATTGGTATACCCTGTTCCACCAAATGCCTTGGCATATGAGAAAAATTGTCCATTTGTAGAAAATGGTGATAATGTCAGTAAAAATATAAAAAGACACACAGATAAAAAGTCCGAAATTATTTTTTTCTGAATTGGATTTGATTTCATAGGTAATACTGTTAATAAACATGATTTTAAAAACATTCAACTTTCAGATTTCGACTATTTAGATTCGATTTAATATTGAATCATTATTCGGGTACATACAACCATTCCGGGACAAGTTATTATGAAAGGCATCTTCCATAAATCATATAAACATAAAAGCTACTAGTTTGCCTATCCTATACAAAGCTAATAAATAAAAACTTAACTTCAAAATTACCGAACTCAGCAAAGACACCTTTAGCAAATCGGATTTTGGTTTAATTATAATTCATTTAATTAAAAAATGAGGTTATGGCACACCAGAAGTCCACATTCCTACCCCTATTTTAAGGATTAAGGATTAAGGATTTATTCATAATGCTTGTGGAGTAAATTATCTTTATTGAACGCAGAGTTTGGGAGACGCAGAGAAATGCGCTGACGCGATGAAGGGAGAATAGGTGCGAAACCCTGCAGAAGTGTTTACTCTTAGCTAAAGTGTAATTAAACCACAATACCTTAAGCTCTCAGTGCAGCTGCATCTTTTTACCCCGAAACTAAAAATAAGCACATAAGCACATTGAAAAATTAGCACATTAAAAGTCTGTACTTCTTTTTAAAGAGAATCATCTTCACGCTTTAACCAAACAAATTTCTTTCAGTTTCTCTACGCAATAATCAACTTCATCTCGGGTGTTGAATCTTGAAAATGAGAAGCGAACTGCTGGGCGGTCGGGACTTACATTCATTGCTTTCAGAACGTGACTTCCAACATTACTGCCACTTGAGCAGGCACTACCACCTGATGCGGCTATGCCGGCAATATCGAGGTTAAACAACATCATTTCCGACATATCTGAAGGTGGAAAAGAAACATTTAAAACCGTAAAAAGATTGCCTTCAGAAATATCACCATTGAATGATATTCCGGGGATTTCACTTCTTAGCCTTTCAGCCATATAATTTTTCAGACCTGTCATGTGTTTACGATCATGTTCCAGATCGCGATAAGCTATTTCAAGTGCTTTAGCGAGTCCAACGATACCGTAAACGTTCTCTGTTCCACCTCTCATATTGCGTTCCTGAGCACCACCGGTGATAAACGGATTAATTTTTATTCTTCTATTGATGTACAAAAAGCCTACTCCTTTTGGTCCGTGAAATTTATGAGCGGCACACGATACAAAGTCCACATCTACTTTCGACAAATCATGCTCCATGTGACCCATGGTCTGAACCGTATCAGAATGAAAAACAGCATTATATTTTCTGCATAATGTGCCTACTTTATCGATTGGTGTTACAGTTCCGGTTTCATTATTTGCATGCATTAAGGAAACCAGTGAATTAGGGTTGGCCGCTAATAGTTCTTCGAGGTGAGCTAAATCTATATGACCCTGTTCATCGATACGAACATTCGACAACTTAACAGTTCCTTTATGATCGAGTTCTTCCAGCGTATGTGATACGGCATGATGTTCTGTTGCGCAGCTGATGGCATGCGTAATTTTCATGTCGGAAATACTACATCGGATAGCAGTATTATTTGCTTCCGTACCACCTGAAGTAAAGAATATTTCAGCCGGAGTAACATTCAGCAAACGGGCAACTGTTTTTCTGGCATTTTCGATCAGTGTTCTGGTTTCTCTTCCAAAAGCATGGATAGAAGAAGGATTTCCAAATTGTTTTTCCAGAACAGGAATCATTGCCTGAAGCACTTCAGGATGAATCTGTGTTGTAGCTGCGTTATCGAGATATATTTTCATGATTTAAGCCCTCGCCATTGACTGCGTGATAATATCTTTTATGTCCTGTATAATTTTCACAGCCAGATTCTCTGCTGTGGTTTGAGACTGACTCTCGGCATAAATGCGGATAATGGGCTCTGTATTCGACTTGCGAAGATGCACCCATTCCTTATCGAATTCAATTTTTACACCATCTATATCGTTTACCGGCTGCTTTTTATATTTGTCTTTAATAGAAAGCAGGATTTTATCGACATCAATGTCGGGAGTAAGTTCAATTTTATTCTTGGAGATATAATAATCAGGGTATTTTGCACGAAGCATGGAAGTTGACTTTCCGAATCTTGCCAGATGTGACAAGAACAATGCTATTCCTGCCAAAGCATCACGACCATAGTGCAGATCGGGAACGATGACACCACCATTACCTTCTCCACCGATTACAGCGTTTCTTGACTTCATCATTTCAACAACGTTGACTTCACCAACAGCTGAAGCATAATATTT
The DNA here is from genome assembly GCA_963169675.1 of Bacteroidota bacterium. Classification (GTDB taxonomy): domain Bacteria; phylum Bacteroidota; class Bacteroidia; order AKYH767-A; family OLB10; genus JADKJB01. Next base: position 4,822 of record CAUJFJ010000280.1, on the reverse strand, counting down.
CCCACCTGCAGCTTCGGTCACATCGCGAAGTGCTCGTGTACTTGAAAGGTTAGAAACTGTATTTCCTTTAGTATGTTGCAAGATATAGTCGGCAACAGCAACCAAAGTATATTCTTCACCAAACATATCACCATCTTCACAAACAAGTGCAAGGCGATCCACGTCGGGATCAACTACGATTCCGAGGTCTGCTTTTTTACGGATCACTTCTTTAGAGATTTCAGTAAGGTGTTCCGGCAATGGTTCCGGATTATGTGGAAAATGTCCGGTAGGTTCACAATAAATTTCAATAATATCATCAACACCCAGAGCTTTTAATAGCATTGGAACAGCTATGCCTCCACTGCTATTAACTGCATCCACAGCAATTTTAAATTTCCGTTTAGAAATAGCTGCCTTATCAACCAATGGCATTGCCAGAATAGCATCAATGTGCTTTTGGATAGAATTGGGATCAGGAGTCACCTTACCCAGTTTATTTACATCTTTAAATTCAATTTTACCGGATTCTGCAATACGCAGGATTTCTTCCCCATCGGCGGCGCTTACAAATTCACCTTTATGATTGAGGAGTTTCAAGGCATTCCATTGCTTGGGATTATGACTTGCGGTAAGAATTATACCACCTTGTGCTTTGTGGGCAGTAACCGCCATTTCAACAGTCGGGGTGGTAGATAATCCGGTATCAATAATATCGATTCCCAGGCCCATTAATGTTCCGGTAACCAAATGATGAACCATGGGGCCTGAAATTCTTGCATCGCGACCTAAAACTACCTTATTGGGAGTTTCGGACGGATAGGTGGCATTCAACCAAACACCATAGGCAGCAGAAAACTTAACAATATCGAATGGGGAAAGGCCTTCACCTGCGGCACCACCAATTGTTCCCCGGATGCCTGAAATAGATTTAATAAGAGTCACTTTAAGCAGATTATTATTTAGGCTGCAAATATAAGAAATTGGCTGCACCTGTCTGATTGCCACTGCTAAAGATATTCACCACTATTATAATTGACTATCAATACCTTGAATGATTGTAGCAGCATATAACAACAAAAAATAAAAAAAGCAGTGAGGGCTTTCAAAATCAATGTAAAAAGACTATTTTTGCACCTCTTAAATAAAAAACAGACGCATCCAAATGGCTGAAAAGGATCAAAATCAAGGAATTGACAGTATCGAAATTAACGAAACCATCAACAAAGCTGAAGGTTATATCTCTGAAAACAAGAAGAGTATCTCTATTATTGTAGGTGCTGTTTTAGTGGTAATTCTGGGTTACTTCGGTTATACGAACCTCATTGTTAAACCACAAGAAGAGAATGCTATCCGTGAAATGTTCATGGCAGAGCGTTATTTTCAGATGGACTCCGTAAATCTGGCTATCAATGGTGACGGACAGTTTATGGGATTCCAGGAAATCATCGATAATTATGGATCATCGAGTTCAGCCAACCGTGCACATTATTATCTGGGTATGTGTTACATGAAAAAGGGTGATTGGGATAATGCTATTGAATATTTATCAGGTTATGATGCTGAAGATGATGTTACCGGTGCTTTGGCATTAGGCGCAATCGGTGATGCTAATCTGGAAAAAGGCAATAATGATGAGGCGCTGAGCTATTATATGAAAGCTGTTGATTGGGATAAGAATCAATTTACTTCTGCAATCTTCCTTTTAAAAGCTGCTACTGTTAAAGAACTTCAAAACGACTATAAAGGGGCAACTGATTTGTACGAGCGGATTAAGAAAGATTATCCTCAAAGTACTGAAGCCCGTGATGTAGATCGTTATATCGCCCGTGCGACACAACTTTCAGCAAAAGGGTAATATTTTTCTGCTCTGATGGCTTCTGTTCAACAAAACCTATCTGTTTTTGATAAAAGTCAATTGCCTGATGCTACCAAAATGCATTTTGGAATTGCTGTTGCAGAATGGAATTCCAATATAACCGGAGCTTTATACCAAGGTGCTTACGATACTTTGATTTCGTGCGGAGTTTCTCCAGATCAGATTCATAAGATTGATGTTCCCGGTAGTTTTGAACTTACAGCAGGAGCTAAATTTTTAGCTTCCAATTATAAATTAGACGCAGTGATCTGCCTTGGTTGTGTGATTCAGGGCGAGACTCGTCACTTTGATTTTATTTGCCAGGCAGTAGCTAATGGCTTAACTAATTTAAGTGTGATGTCGGGTTTGCCATTCATTTTTGGGGTACTCACCACCGATACCGAAGAACAGGCTAAAGAACGTTCCGGTGGAAAGCATGGCAACAAAGGCATTGAAGCGGCAATTACAGCAATAAAAATGGCTGGATTGAAAAGCCAAAAAACCAAAAGTAAAATAGGTTTCGGAGGATAGTTAGGTAGTTAATTAAGTGGTTAATTAGGTAGTTAATTAGGTGGTTAATTAGGTGGTTAATTAGGTGGTTAATTAAGTAGTTAATTAAGTAGTTAATTAAGTAGTTAATTAGGTAGGTATATTGGGTCGCCTTCGGCTCTTTAATGGGTTTTGATTTCGCCTTCGGCTCTATTTAGAATTTTGTTTTCGCCTTCGCCTCCGGCTCCAGGAATTGTTGAAGTAAACTGATCACTACTTATAAATCACTTTCTCCCGTTTGATCCGCCAGCCGGCTTGCTTAGGGCAGCGCCCATTCGACTGCGCTCAGGGCAAAGCTTGCCACTAAGGTCTATTCACACTTTTTTACTTAGCAATAAAAAATCAGCACATCAGCACATCAGCACCCTTCGGCTCTGCTCAGGGCAAAGCATCAGCACATTGCCAGGTCACTTCTTACTTTTCTTCTTCTTTTTTGCCTGCGCTTCCAGAATTTCTTCTTTCATTACATTCCAATAGGCTCTGCCGTAGCTGACAAAAATTTCAGATCCGGCAGCTATATTGCGGGTTGCCCGGATGTAAACACGGTTCTTTACAACATCATAGGTTGAGTTATTACGTTAGCCTGGAACGCGACCTAAGCCGGCTGCATCGTTGGCATATCGACCAAAAGTGTCTTTGCAATCGATAGCATCGATGCAATTATTTTTATTGATAAAATAGACATATCCGCCTTTACCGATTTCATTTCTTTCAATAGCCTCAGCCCAGGTAATACGCTCTCCTTCGTATTCACAAACGATCTCTCCTTTGGCAATATCTTTATCTGTGAACAGCCCTTTACCGGCATTTGGAAGGGTCGATTTTTTTACATGAACCATGATTACTGTTTTGCTTTAAAATTTGAGAGCGCAATGTTACATCATTAGTTGTTGATATGCAAAACAATTCCATTTTTCCCGAGGAGAATAGGTAAAATCAACGTTAATTTCAAAGTACATTATTCCTTGTCCATTAGCGATTATTTCCCGTTCAGCAAGAATATCATTGTAATCCCAGGGATTGAAGCAATATTTGCTTTACACACTAACTGAGAAATTGAAGATGAAAAAAGTTTACATTACGATAATGATGGCTGCAGGACTATCGGCGCTATCATTTGTATTAAGCGACAATGGCAAAGCAGGCGTAACAGGCTCACCGAATGAGGTCACTTGTGCTGATGCCACTTGTCACGACAGCAATGGTTTGAATACAGGACCAGGGTCGATAACCATCAGCGCCCCAACAATGCCGGGCTGGCAATATGTTGCAGGACAGGTTTATCCTATTGAAGTAACAGTAGCACAAACTGGTGTTACCCTTTTCGGGATTGGATTTGAGGCTTTAAGAGCTGATGGGGCGAATGGTGGAACATTATCTATTACGAATTCGGCACAGACACAAATCAAGAATGCAGTAATCTTGGGTAAAGTACGTTCGAATGTGGTTCATAAACTTAATGGAGGAGCAGGAGTGGATACCGAAACGTTCACATTTAACTGGACAGCACCTGCATCCAGTACTGGAGCAGTTACATTTTATGCAGCAGGAAATGCATCCAATGCAGATGAAGATGTAACCGGAGATTTTATTTATACCACTACCCAGGTTGTAACACCTACAACGGTAGGTTTTGTGGAATTAAACGGCCCGGTAGCAGGTATTTCACATTTCCCAAATCCTGTTGATGATCATTTTGCAACCTCATTAACACTTTCAGAGCCTGCAACTGTTGCTATTGAAATAATGGACCTGAAAGGAAAACTTATTTCAAAGCTTAGCACCTCCTCCTACCCTTCCGGAGAGCAACTTATTTTGAATCATATAGAATCCGGTCTGGCTTCAGGAACTTACCTGATCAATGTGAGAGTAAACAACAGAAATAATTTAAGTAAAATCACCAAGTTGTAATTGAACAAATAATCGGTAAAAAAAAGGCTGCTTTTAAAAAGCAGTCTTTTTTTTTGCTTAAATATGCGGGTAGAACCTGCGTTTTGAATGTAAGTTTCAAAATACTACTTTAGGGGTCTAATGAATACCGAATCAGCAGATATTAAGAAGTTTTTGAAAAGGGCAGGTTTCTTGTTCCTGCTCTTCATTGCTATAAATCAACTTCAATTCCTGTTCACTTCCCCCTATTATGGGAATGGACTTTACAGGCAAAAATTTGAACATTTTGTATCATCAGAAAAAGGCTATAACACTGTATTTTTTGGATCAAGTCGCACCTTCCGGCAAATAAATCCTTTTTTATTCGACAGTTTGTTGCAAGAATATCAGATCAAAAGTTTCAACTGTGGAGCCCCGGCAGTATCGAATCCGGAACAATATTATCTGTATGAGACATTCCTGAAAAATCCACCACCCGGTATCCGATATGCTTTCATGGAGTTGAAGCCGATTAATTATATTTCGCGGGTAAATTTATGGACACCA
>CAUJFJ010000279.1 GCA_963169675.1 Bacteroidota bacterium | reverse complement strand
CACCTTCCTGGAAACATGGAATTCCTTCACTTCCCAATATAGCATCCAATGGAACCCCTTGCTTTGTAACAGGAGATGCAGGGGCAAGTGCTGCTGATCCTTTAACACAGTGTATTTCCTTTCCGGGAGCAACTACCAATGGCAATTTTTACAATTGCTGTGAAAGATCATTTGTTGAAAGTCCTTCTATAGATCTTACAGGCATTGCTTCTCCAATGGTGAGTATCGATTTTAATTTACATTGCGAGCAGACTTTCGATGGCGCAAAGCTGCAGATTTCCATCAATGGAGGTTTGAACTGGAGTGATGTGGGTGCTTACTCCGGCAGTTCCTATGAAACATTTCCTTCTTCTGTTAATTGCAGAGAAACCAATTGGTACAATAAATCAGGTGTCAATTATCTGAACAGTACTTCCGGTGGATGCAGCAATGTTTCGTTTAGCTTCGGTGGTGGTAACTCAGGATGGTCGGGTGGTTGTGGCCAAGGAAGTGGTGGTGCCTGTTCCAACCCCGATAGCCATGGCACCAATGGATGGATTACTGCAACTCACTGTTTAACCCAGGCAGCGAATAAACCCGATGTCCGCTTAAGAGTAGTTTTTGGGGCAGGTTCACAAACCTATTCCGATGGTATAGGCTTCGACAATGTGAAAATATTTAATGTATTTCCCGTTACCGCATTCACTGCCGTACAAAACAATGCTTGTCAACCTGTAATTCAGTTCAACAATTTAACTGATTGTGCTGCCAATTTTGTGTGGGATTTTGGAACATCCGGAACGGGAAATAGTTCTACTGCTGTGAATCCACTTTTTACCTACGATTCAGCCGGAACTTATCTGGTCACTCTGAGTGCAACCGATTTTTGTGGTGGAAGCCGGCAAATTACACAACAGGTTTTTGTCAATCCGGGAATTGCTGCATTGATAGATACCATTTACACAACAAACTCAGGAGTTTGTAATACCATTCTCGATTCACTGGTCATTGAAGTAAGCCCTGCTATTCCAGGTTTTCCCCCTTACAATGTCAGTTACAATTTCAATGGCATTTCACAGCCTCCAGTCACTACTAATAACCTTTCCATTGTAATACCGAATATAGGAACCGGGGTTGTAGATGGAATTATATTGATGGATGGATCGGGTTGCGAATTGGTGTTTCCAAATTCTTATCTCATTCCTTTCAATTCTGATGGGATAGCTGTTGATGCAGGAAATGATACAACTATACTGATTGGAAATGAAGTGGTATTGGAAGCATCTGCCTCACTGGCAACATCATTTTCATGGAACGGACCTTCTATATTTACTGATCCGCTCTTAGCGCAAATAACAGCTTATCCCCAAAATTCTTCTCCTTATCAGGTAACTGCAACCTCGGTCAATGGCTGCACAGCATCAGATGAAGTGGTGGTAACCGTAAAAGATAATCTGCCGTGTGATCTCTATTATATCCCTAATTCGTTTACACCAAATGGGGATGGAAAAAATGAAAAACTGGAAGTAATTGTGAGTCCTGAAATGCGTGTGAGCGAATATAAAATGGATGTGTACAACAGATGGGGTCAATCTATTTATTCATCTTCAAATCCTGATACCGGTTGGGATGGGGGAGATGCAGGTACAGGTATTTATCTTATCAATGTTAACTTCACCTGTACCAGTCAAAAGAAATCACGATTTACCGGAACAGTAACTCTGATAAAATAATCGCGGCAACACAACTACCTGAAACAAAAAAACAGGTAGTGAATACCTGTTTTCAAAAGTTTGTGTGATGTTGACTATTCATCATCATCTTCATCACTATCACTTGCTATATCAGCATCATTAATCATAGATGCGATTTTATCGGCAGGTAAGGTCGCATTTGCCTCAATAATATTTTCATAGATACTTGCCAGGTTTCTCGCTGTTAATGGCCCATTTTTATGGTTTTTCTCGAGTGCCTTGATTACTGCCTTCTTTAAGTCTTCGTTCATAGTTTGGTTGAATTTTATAAATCCTGCTTTTAATTGCAATCGTAATTGACCTCAAATTTAACTATTCAACCAAATAAAAGGTAAATGAATTTTCTGATTCCGATTAACTACCTGAAAATAAGATTATTTTTTTATTCACTGTGAATAAAGTTCTCGATTTGGAATTCCTTTACTCTGCAAAAGCACAAAAAAAAACTGCTCAACATAAAGCTGAGCAGTTCATTCTGGTGATCCCGCTGGGACTCGAACCCAGGACCACTACATTAAAAGTGTAATGCTCTACCAGCTGAGCTACGGAATCGGGTATTTGGTTTTTGGCAAGTAGGCCAAACGAGGCTGCAAAAATAGGAACTACTCTGATGTTTTCAAAAGAGTATCTGTAATTTTATTAACATTCAGGCAAAATAACTGAATGTCAGTTTTTTAAATTGTCAGAATCGATGATTTTAAGCCTCTGAAAGGGCTTTGTCCGATCAAAAAGATACCTGTAAGTGATCAATGTACGGCAGATTTGTGTCCCAAGTGCCCGAACAATGGAGATCATTTTAGGATTAAAATCACCAATCCACTGTATTTCCATGTCCTTGTATTTATTCCTTTTGCGAATCCATTGTGCACCACTCCAGATCATAAATCCATCCACACCTTTGCCTTGTTGTTCGGGAATCACCCCGAAAACAATACCATATAATTTTTCATTCTTACCAAAATGCTTCAACCATAGAAACCGAAGTTTTTGAAACAGTCCGAATTTGCCATCCAGATGTTTGAAGTATTGATTCAATTCAGGTAAATTCAACCAGGCGCCTACAGGCTGATTTTTATGATAGACAAAAAATATAATATCTTCTTCCATCACCGGTTTCATCTTTTTAAATAGTGAAACCGTTTGCTCCAGCGTTATATTTTTTCCTCCTGCATGTTTCGCCCATGCCTTGTTGTAAATTTCTGTAAAATCGGCTGCATATTTTTCAAGATTATTCTTCTTAATGTGCTCAGCCCTATAATCCGGATTCTTTGAAAGTAAATGGTAGGCTTTCTCAAATTTCGGATCAATATCCTGATGTACTTTTAAAGCAAAACAGTATTGCTGAAAATGTTCCTTAAAGCCGAAATTTTCGAATAGTTGCTTGTAATAGGGTGGATTGTAGTTCATTGCATACACCGGCTCATAAAATCCATCAATTAACAAACCCCACCAACGATCACGTTCACCGAAATTAATGGGACCATCCATCGCTTCCATACCAACCGACTTTAACCATTCCACACATTTGTCTAATAGCAAATTTGCTGCCTGCTGATCGTAAATACACTCAAAAAAGCCCATTCCTCCGGTTGGTTGATCATTTTTATTCGCAGTTTTATCGTTTACAAAAGCTGCAACACGACCTATGACCAAATCATTTGCGTCTCTTAAAAGCCATCGCATCAGCCTTCCATGCCTGAAAAATTTATTCTTTTTCGGGTCAAAAACCATCTCAACATCATGATTCATAGGACGAATCCATTCCGGATCATTCGCATAAATTCGCAATGGCAACTCCAGAAATTCCTTTTTATCGGTCTCCGATTTTACTTCAATGATTTTCATAGTGTGCGAAAGTACCATATTTTGCTAAATTTGTGAACGCAAAATGAAAGGGAAAACAGTAATC
>CAUJFJ010000278.1 GCA_963169675.1 Bacteroidota bacterium | reverse complement strand
ATTGGGGAACCGATACTTACGGGTTTGCCAAAGAGCAGGATCCTCTATATAGAAATATTCCTTTTTATTACGGATTGCATGATGGCATGGGGTACGGACTATTTTTCGATAACTCCTACCAGACCTTTTTCGATTTCGGCTTCGAGAATCCTTCTATAGCCAGTTTCTGGGCTGAGGGTGGCGAAATGTGTTACTATTTTATCGCAGGCCCTGAATTACTGCATGTTGCTGAGAACTTCACACAACTCACAGGACGTCCGGAACTACCACCCTTGTGGGCATTAGGATACCAACAGAGTAAATGGTCGTATTATCCCGAAAGTATGGTTCGGGAAATTGCCTCTGAATTCAGAACACGTCAGATTCCATGTGATGTGATTCATCTCGATATCGATTATATGGATGGGTACAGGTGTTTTACCTGGGATAAGGAACGCTTTCCGGATCCTCCAAAAATGATTGATGATCTGAAAAAAGATGGCTTCGAAACCGTATTGATTCTTGACCCGGGTATAAAAATTGACCCCGAATATCTCGTTTTCCGGGATGCTCTTGAAAAGGGTTATTTCTGCCGCAGACAGGATGGTGATCTCATGCGAGGGAAAGTGTGGCCGGGCGATTGTAATTTCCCGGATTTTACTAACCCTGAAGTCCGATCCTGGTGGTCCGATCTGGTTGCTCCTTTAGTCACACAAGATCGGGTTGGAGGTATCTGGAACGATATGAATGAACCGGCAGTTTTTGAAATTGCAACCTTCCCGGATGATGTAAGACATAATTACGATGGACTCGATGTGAGTCACCGGCGCGCCCATAATGTTTATGGTATGCAAATGGCTCGTTCCACCTATGAGGGAATGAAAAAACATAATCCGCAGGAACGTCCTTTTGTACTAACCAGATCAGGATTTGCCGGCGTGCAGCGTTATTCAGCGGTGTGGACAGGTGATAATGTTTCCAGTTGGGAACATCTTTGGATTGCAAACATCCAATGCCAACGTATCAGCGTATCCGGAATTTCATTTTGCGGTACAGATATTGGCGGCTTCATAGGAAATCCTGATGGTGAACTGTTTGTTCGGTATATTCAAATGGCCGTCTTTCACCCATTCTTCCGCGGACACTCTTCCAAAGATCATGGAAACAAAGAACCCTGGTCGTTTGGCCCTTCGTTTGAACCTTTGATCAGGAAAGCTATTGAGTTGCGATATCAGCTTCTACCCTATATCTATACCACCTTTCATCAGTATGTAAATAAGGGAACTCCAATGATACGCCCATTGGCATTCATTGCTCAGCACGAGAAAGAGACCCTATTGAGAATGGATGAATTCGGTTTCGGTGATCAATTGTTGATTTGTCCGATTAAGGAAGCCGCTACTTTCACCAGAAAAATGTTCTTACCCGCAGGGAACTGGTATAATTACTGGAATCATAAAATGATCAAAGGAGGACATGAGATTTCGGTTGATGCTCCACTGGATCAATTCCCGCTGTTTGTGAAGGCCGGCGCAGTTATTCCGCACTTCCCCATCATACAGCATACCAAAACGGTAGTTAAAGAAGTCACTTTACATGTTTTTTACGGTACAAACCGACATGTAAGCTATGCATACTGGGATGGAAATGATGGTTATGAATACCGCGACGAAAAATATTGTTTACAGAAGTTCACCGTATTTGGAAATCGCAGGCAATTGAGAATTATCTGTGATACTTCAGGCGTGCTGGCTTTCCCGCATGAGTCCATCAATGTGGTGATTCATGGCTTACCATTTGTGCCCAAAATTTATGAGGTAGATGATCAGGTAACCAAGGTAACATCGCGTCACAAAACAAAGGAACTCTCGATTTCCCTGAAAGGATCATTTCACAAAATTAAGATTCACCACTGATATCAGACCAAATCAGTTTAGCTGCTCTTTCTGAAGCACCTGTTCCGCCAAGTTTGAGTTTCAGTGAATCGTAATCCTGCAACATTCGGCTCCTGCCGGATTCATCAATTGTAATGCGCGTTAATTCTTCCTGTATTCTTTTAGGATTTAAATCATCCTGAATTAATTCAGTAACCACTTCCCTATCCATGATCAAATTTACCAGTGAAATAAATTTGATCTTGATGAGCTGCCTGGCTATGTGATAGGAGATCAGACTCCCTTTGTAGCAAACTACTTCAGGCACCCCAAACAAGGCCGTTTCCAATGTTGCAGTACCTGAAGTCACCAGGGCAGCAAATGCATTTTCGAGTAAAGGATAAGTTTGACCGAAAACGATAGAGACATCGGAATCGCCAGTTATTTCCTTGTAAAAACTTTCTTCCAGTGAAGGGGCCGCACCAATTACAAACTGATAGTCAGGAAATTTATTTCTTACGGAAAGCATTAATGGAAGCATTGTTTTTATTTCTTGCCTCCTGCTTCCCGGTAATAAGGCGATAATTGGTTTGGATGCTAATTGATTTCGTGAAATAAAGGATGTTGTATTTTCATTACTGGCTCTGTTGGAGATAGCATCCAGTAATGGATGACCTACGAAATCGACATTAAAATCATGTTTTGCATAAAAGTCCTTTTCGAATGGCAGAATCACAATCATGCGATTCACATTTCGTTTAATCTGATGAATTCTGGATTGCTTCCAGGCCCATATTTGCGGTGAAATATAATAGACTACATGAATACCGTTTTTAGCAGCAAAATCAGCTATCCTGAGATTAAATCCGGGATAATCTACTAAAATCAACACATCCGGTTTGTAGGCAAGAATATCCTTTTTACAAAAATCAATATTTCGCAGAATAGTCCGGAGATTGGCAACTACCTCAATAAAACCCATAAATGCCAGATCACGGTAATGCTTCACCAGATCCACACCTTGTTCCTTCATTAAATCTCCACCCCACGCACGGCAAGTGAATCCTGCATCTTTAGTTTTAAGATGATTTATCAGATTCGATGCATGCAAGTCACCTGAGGCTTCACCCGCAATAATGTAGTATTTCAATGCTTCCCGATTTTATTGATTTAGGTAATAAAAGAAAAATGTTAAACCAACTACAAAGGTCACCAGCAGAATACCTCTGCCTGTATATTCCTTTTCAGTTTTCAGCATAAAATAACGGAATGGAAACACATTCAGGAATATTGAAAGTACCTGAATGGTACGTTCACGAAATACAGGTGCACGGTTAAAAAAATAATCTGATATCCAAACATTGAGAAAATGTAAGGTATAATAACCGGCAATCAGCACCACTATGCCAATTCCGATTCCCAGCCACATGGAGTCTTTTTTAAACATCCCACTTCATTTTATTAAGGAACTGAAATGCATGATGCGCAGTGAAATCGAATGACACCGGCACAACCGATACATATCCGTTTTTCATTGCCCACTCATCCGTATCTTCTCCTTTATCATAATTACGGAATTTACCGGTTAACCAGAAGTAAGGTCTCCCTCTCGGATCTTTTCTTTCATCAAACTCCTCTTCCCACTTGGCAAGTGCTTGACGACATAATTTCAGCCCTTTTATTTTTTTTAAACTCAGATCCGGAAAATTTACATTCAGCAAAGTATTTACAGGAAGTCCTGAACTGAGAATATTTTTAGCTACGATTTTGGCGTAATGCTGGCAGGCAGTAAAATCGGCTTCCATGCTGTAATTATTCAATGAAAAACCTACTGATGGAATTCCTTCAATTGCGCCTTCCATTGCAGCGGACATGGTGCCTGAATAAATCACATTGATAGATGAATTGGAACCGTGATTAATTCCGCTAACACATAAATCGGGCTTGCGATGCAACACTTTGTTCACGGCAAGTTTTACACAATCAACAGGAGTGCCTGAGCATTGGTATCCTAAAAATTCACCATGAAAGGCAACCTTTTCCAGACGTAAAGGCTTTCCAATAGTAATTGCATGGCCCATTCCCGATTGTGGACTGTCGGGTGCTACCACCACAACCTCTCCTATTTCCTGCATGGCATCAACCAGCGCACGCAATCCGGGTGCAGTGATGCCATCATCATTGGTCACTAAGATTACAGGGCGTTTCTTTTTGGATACCGGCCCTTTCTTTTTTGCTTTGTTCATACTGCAAAAGTAGGCTTTTCTTCCTTTTATAAACCCATTCGTAGGATGAATAAAAAAGGCTCCCTCAATTTATTGAGAGAGCCAAACACCCCTGCTTTATTTCATAGAAACTAAATCAATCCCAATTAACCCATTATGAAATTTTAATCTCGCGAGGTGCCTTAGGTTTTGCTTCTTCTTTTTTCGGAAGAACAACTACCATAATACCATTTTCATAGGAAGCATTAATGTTTTCAACTGCAACCATTTCCGGAAGAGTAAAGCTTCTGAAGAAAGAGCCATAATAAAATTCTTTTCTGGTGAATTTTTCTTTTGTCTCACTTGACTCAGATTTCTTCTCGGCACTGATGGTTAACACATCATTTTCAACATTAATTTTAAAATCTTCCTTTGCCAAACCGGGAGCTGCTAATTGCAACTTGTAATTTTCGTCGGTCTCTATAATGTTCACTCCGGGCACCGTACTACGTCTGAAATCGGGAGTAATCATGTTATCAAACATATCATTGAAAATGTCTGAGATGTAAGGCATTCTTTCCAGGCCCCTTACCGGCTTGTCGCTTTTTAATTTAATCAGTGTCATTTTATTTAAGTTTTTTAAGTTAGAAATTGTTGGACGATCAACCCTTTTCAATTTCTGTTCCATTCCACTTTTTAACTAAAACGCTTGTTTTTTCATGCCATAATGGCACGTATCACTATTTTATCATGCCATATTGACATGATTCATTGTTAAAATTGACATTTTCAACTGTAATTTCTTCAGGATATTTTCGATGTATTACCTGAAAAAGTAGAAAACACTCCAGAAAGGAGTAAATCTGATTATGCAGATTACCCTAAAATAAAAAGACAACGAATACTATTTTTTGATGACTTGCAGCTCTCCTCTTTCGATGGCTTGAACGATACCTTCAATCAACCGGTCTTCTCCGGCAGCATCGTATTCCGATTTAAGGTTAGTACCAAACAAGCGGGCAAAACTTTGCCAGAAAAAAGCCTGAAAGCTACCTCTTAGATCTTTTACCAGTTCATAGGAGGTATTGCCAGTTTCCCGGTCAATTAATTTAATGAGGATTCTGCCCTGAGTATAGGTTAGGTTTTTGAGATCCTTTTCAAAACGAGCCTTCAACTCTTTCTCTTTCTCCTTTATAAACTTCTTCTGAGCCCTTTCAGATTTTATTTTCAAGGTGCTGTCATTAATCAGCTTCAATTGCTGTGAAGCAAGCTTAGCATAAGGATAAGCGCGCAAAACATCACGACGAAGTTTCAGGTACCGCTTAAGATTTTCAGCATGTGCGGGATCAATAGCTGCATAAATATCGACAACCGGTAAGTTGACCATTGGAATCGTATCATTTCCTACGGTAGTACCTAAAGCAACTTTTCTGCCATCAGGCAATTGAGCTGAAGCACCGGTGGTCATAAGCAGAAACAGAACGAAGATGAACCTTCTCATTTTGACTTTAATTGCCCGACAATTTCAACAATTGCGCCAAATTTTAATTACAGGCGGTTTGCTTTCCAGGATGATCTTGTAGCAGGCTGATCATCAACATTATGAACTGATTTGCCAGATGAAGAAACAAGGGCTGCCGTTAAAGCTGCAATCACTTCTTCGTCCTCAGAAGAATTGTTTAAAACCTCCGGTGTGAAGTAACTCTTGACAAAATGGGTATCAAACTTTCCGGAGACAAATGCCGGATGTTTCAACACAAAACTGCAGAAAGGCAAAGTAGTGGTCACTCCGGTGATCCGATAGTCGTCGATAGCCCTTAACATTCTCGCAATTGCTTCTTCACGGGTTGCGCCATGCGTTACCAGTTTTGCAATCATGGGATCATAATAGATCGGAATATCCATACCTTCTTCAAAGCCATCATCAACGCGAACGCCGGGACCTTTCGGAGGAACATAGGTGGTCAGCTTTCCTATGTCCGGAAGGAAATTATTTGCCGGATCTTCAGCATAAACACGAACTTCTACAGAGTGGCCATTAATGGTAAGGTCATCCTGAGAAAAGCTTAGAGGATGTCCCATAGCAACTCGTATCTGTTCTTTAACAAGATCCTTTCCGGTGATCATTTCCGTAACCGGATGCTCAACCTGAAGCCGGGTGTTCATCTCCAAAAAGTAGAAATTAAGTTTCTCATCCATCAAAAATTCAACGGTACCTGCACCGATATAATTGCACGATTTTGCAACCTGCACCGCACATGCTCCCATTTGCTTGCGAAGTTCAGGGGTGAGCACCGATGATGGTGCTTCTTCAATCACTTTTTGATGGCGGCGCTGGACTGAACATTCACGTTCGAATAAATGCACAATATTTCCATGCATATCACCCATAACCTGTACCTCTATGTGTCGCGGTGAACCAACGTATCGTTCAATAAAAACTGATCCGTCTCCAAATGCAGATGTAGCTTCACTCACTGCCAGTTTCATCATCTCTTCGAATTGCGAAGCGTCTTCAACAATTCGCATTCCTTTACCTCCACCCCCGGCCGATGCTTTGATCAGAATTGGAAAGCCCACTTCAGCGGCAATGACTTTTGCCTTTTCAATATCAGTGATAGCATAATCTGTACCGGGAACCAAAGGAATATCGTATTTTTTTACGGCATCCTTAGCGGCAAGCTTACTACCCATAATTTCCATTGATTCGGGAGATGGACCAATCAGAATCAATCCCTCTTCTTTTACCCTTCGTGCAAAGGCTGCATTCTCAGATAAAAAGCCGTAGCCGGGATGAATTGCCTGTGCTCCGGTGCTTTTAGCAGCTCCTATAATCTTATCAAATACCAGGTAGGATTGTGATGAAGGCGGGGGACCAATTAATACTGCTTCATCGGCATATCTTACAAAGGGAGCGTTTCGGTCTGCTTCTGAAAATACTGCAACAGTAGCTATTCCCATCTCACGGGCGCTACGCATCACCCGCAAGGCGATTTCACCTCGGTTAGCAATTAATATTTTGGTTATAGATCGGATTCCGGAAGAAGTCATATGATAGGATAATTGCCTCAAAAGTAAGCAAACAATTGCGTTCCTAAAACAAAAGGATAAAGGAGCTTTTAGCGGTCAGGAAGCATCCCTGATTCTTTTGGCTGACCTTTTCCTTTGTGTACAGGCAAAGTGCCAAAGATCCAGTCCCACAGCGGAAATGAAACACTAAATGCCACTTCATCGGAATAATAGTGATGCAGGCTGTGATGGCGCCACAATATTTTCAGGAAATTACGCGGGGCATGGTAGCGGTGAACCGAATAGTGAATGATTAAGTACGTGGAATAGCCAGCCAAAAACCCACTAAACAGATACCAAACAAAATCTCCTGTCAGCAAGTAAAAAAATATCCAAAAAAGAATAGCAATACCAATAGAAATTAACGGAGGCATCACAAGCCTGTCCTTGTCTTTAGGAAAGGCATGATGAACGCCATGAATAGTATATTTTATCTTTTGTTGTTTCGCGGTTTCTGCTCTAAAATGAAAGACAAACCGGTGAAGGAGATATTCAACTAATGTAAATATCAGCATGCCACATGGCAATAGAAGCCAATTGTACCATGAAGCATGATTCAATTTAAGTTCAGCATAAAGGATACATCCCGCAGAAGCGGCATAATAGAAAATTACCGGGAACAAAAAATTGGTACGGGTGAGTCTCTCGAGCCAGCCAGTTTTAAATAACCTTCCTGATCCTGAATTTGAAACCCTGTACTCTTTCATATGCTAGTTTTGTAGAATTTCAACTACAAAACTAGTCAGAGCAAATTAAAAAGACAAGTCCCGGAATATTATTTTTTCTGGGTTATAAATCCGATCATACGGTAGACCAGTTTAGCCAATGTGAACTCAGAAAGTATCTGACCTTCAGCGGGTGCCACTTCAACCACATCAAATCCAACAACATTTCTTTTTTGAATTACTTTTTGAAGAAATTCAACTGTTTCATTCCAAAACAGACCATTTGGTTCAGCAGTACCTACGCACGGAATAACGGCAGGATCGAAGCCATCAGCGTCAATAGTGATGTAGACATCGTCACCCAAGGCGGCAATTGCTTCTTCCATCCAATTGGGATCGCGACGAATCTGATGGGCATAAAAAGTATGAATATTGGAAGATGACTTAATAAGATCTGATTCCTCTTTGCATTGAGCGCGGATACCGATTTGAACGAGATTCAAATCCAGTTCATGTACCCGGGCCATTACGGAAGCATGTGAGTAGATATTATCGTGGTAGGAAAAACGTAAATCGGAGTGTGCATCAATTTGCAGCACAGAGATATTACCATATTTCTTAGCATGTGATTTTACAAAACCAAGAGTAACGGTATGTTCGGCTCCGAGCGAAATAACAAACTTCCCGTCATTGATAAGTTTGTCGGTAGCTTTTTCTATGGCAGCAATGGCATCGGCATCAAACTTACCGGTAAAATCGATAGGTGGCAAGGTGGCAATTCCACCCATGCGAAAACTTTCCTGATCGAGTTCTTCATCGTAAAATTCCACAAAATGAGAAGCTTCAATAATTGCTCCGGGACCTTTTGCTGAACCTTGTAAATAAGAAGAGGTATGTTCGTAGGGTGCGGATTGAATTACAAATCGGGCATTTTCATATTCATACAATGCGGGATCTTCAATTCCTAAAAAATTGCTTTCCGTATCTAGAGCTTTCATAATTACTTTTTAAGAACCTGTGCTACCAGGTCTGCTGCTTCTTTTAATTGGATTGCAGAAAACACCTTCAATCCGGATTCATCAATAATTTTCTTTGCTTCCTGAGCATTAGTACCTTGAAGACGAACGATGATAGGCACAGGAATTTCACCAATGCTCTTGTAAGCATCAACGATACCCTGAGCAACACGGTCGCAGCGAACAATTCCACCAAAAATATTAACCAAAATTGCTTTCACATTGGGGTCTTTAAGAATGATTCGGAAAGCCTGTTCCACTCTCGCAGCATTAGCAGTTCCACCAACATCCAGGAAGTTCGCAGGGTCACCACCAGCAAGTTTAATGATATCCATGGTAGCCATTGCGAGACCGGCACCATTAACCATGCAACCAACATTACCATCAAGTTTCACATAATTCAGATTATGTTCGCCGGCTTCAACTTCAGTTGGATCTTCTTCCGTGATGTCTCTCATAGCAGCATAATCAGGATGTCTGTATAAGGCATTTTCATCGAAATTCACCTTTGCATCAACGGCAATAACTTTATCATCGGAAGTCTTTAAAACAGGATTAATTTCGAACATCGACGCATCGATGGTATCATAGGCTTTATAAAGACTGGCAACGAATCGGGTCATTTCTTTAAATGCATTCCCACTAAGCCCCAGATTAAAAGCGATTTTACGGGTTTGAAATGGCTGTAAACCTACGGCAGGATCAATTTCTTCTTTGAAAATAAGATGTGGCGTTTTAGCAGCTACCTCTTCAATATCCATTCCGCCTTCTGTAGAATACATGATTATATTGCGGCCGGTTTGACGGTTCATCAACACACTCATGTAAAATTCAGCAGTTTTTGAGGCTCCGGGATAGTATACATCCTGAGCAACCAATACTTTATTCACCTTTTTACCCTGAGGTCCGGTTTGAGGAGTAACGAGCTGCATACCAATGATAGCGGATGCTTTCTCATGTACATCATCGAGTGATTTTGCTAATTTAACGCCACCACCTTTACCGCGGCCACCGGCATGAATTTGCGCTTTAACCACCCACCAGGAGGTGCCGGTTTGAGCTGTTAATTCTTTAGCGGCTGCAACAGCCTGCTCCGGGGTATCAGCAACGATTCCCTCCTGGATGGCAACACCGAAACTTTTCAGTATCGATTTACCCTGATATTCGTGAATATTCATAAAATATAAATGGCTTGCTTAAAACTGGCGCAAAAATATTGAAATTAAGCAAGCCCGAGACATAAAAGTTGAAAAAACAGCAATTACTTTTTCTTGTAATACTTCATAGCGGCAGGAACATACTTTCTGAGAGCTTCAATCCGGGTTTTATCGCCGGGGTGGGTACTTAAAATCTCAGGTGGCTTTGGTCCTTTGTTGATAGCAATCATACGTTCCCACACTTTGGGAGCCTCAGACGGATCATATCCTGCCATAGCCATAAATATCATCCCAAGCTTATCGGCTTCCGTTTCATGCATTCTGGAGAATGGCAACATAACTCCTACCTGAGAACCAACACCATAGGCTGTCATGAACAAAGCTTTTGTTTCAGCAGGCTTATTGGCAAGAGCTACATCCAATGCAATGCCTCCAGCCTGTGCCATCATCATCTGACTCATGCGTTCATTTCCATGTCGTGCCACAGCATGTGCAATTTCATGACCCATAACAAACGCCAGTCCCGCTTCATCTTTTGTTACGGGCAACAATCCGGAATAGACTACAACTTTTCCT
>CAUJFJ010000277.1 GCA_963169675.1 Bacteroidota bacterium | reverse complement strand
AATATTTTTAAGCTGGGCAATTGACAAAATTGTAAATTGGACAAACCAAACTTATCCTCAAAATACATTTCATATACATGGAACAGGAGATAGAATTTTACCCTGTAAATTTGTAAATAGTAATGTTACCATAAAAAATGGCGGACATTTAATGACACTAAACAAAGCAGCAGAGTTAAACCACATTTTACGCCAGCAATTATCTGATAGAAGTGTTTCTGATGAGAGATGCTGAGGGAGGAAATCCACTTGATGAAGTATATGCTTTTTGTCCATTATGTACGAAACACTTAATAGCTAAAAACTGGAGAATAAAATAGAACTCAGGATTAAAATCACTAATAGCTTTTATTGAAGTACAAAAATGTCTCTTTCTTGCCCAGTTTGTTGTATAATATGCTGAATGTCAAGTAGATGAACTTTCGGTAATTTTATCACAATATTGGTTGGATATAGTTGACAACCAGTAATTTTACATAATTTATTAGATGTAAAAAGGAATGAATAGATCATATTTTAGATTGGATTACTAAAAGAGTATCAGCGGAAATGAAGGACAAGCATTTATATAACTTTTTAACAATTCTGATTTCAGCTGTTTGGCTGGTAAACGGTCTTGTATGTAAAGTGTTAAATCTTGTCCCGCGGCATGAACAAATCATTGGAAGAATTTTAGGCAGCGATTATTCAAGACCATTGACACTACTTATTGGAAGTTCTGAAGTTGTTATGGCAATTTGGATTATGACAAAGTTTAAAACTAAACTTAATGCTATTATTCAAATCGCAATCGTAGCAGCAATGAATGTTTTGGAATTTGTTTTGGTCCCTGATCTTTTGCTTTGGGGTAGACTTAATTCTGTCTTTGCGATATTTTTTATCGGAATGATTTATTACAATGAATTTATTTTGAACAATTGTTTAAAGCTACAGAAATCAAAATGAACTTTCTAAAAAATCATCCATTTGCTGTTGATGCACATTTTGAGAGTTCTATAGTATTGACTTTTGCTATTCCGAAAGAACAACTTCAAAATATGATTCCTGAATGTTTAGAGCTTGATATTTATCAAGATAAATGGGCATTCATTGCAGTTGCAATGGTTCAAACAAAGAACTTACGCCCAAGAGGATTCCCAAAATTTATGGGTAACGATTTTTTCCTGATAGGTTACCGGATATTCGTTAGATACACCAACAAAGCCGGTAAGCGCTTAAGAGGGTTGTTCATAATTAAATCGGAGACCGATAAAAAGAAGATGGAGTTCTTTGGTAATATATTTACCCATTATAATTATACTACAACTGACATATCAATTTTATCAGAGAAATATCTAACCGAAATCAGGTCCGTTAAATCAGACTTCCAAGTAGTCATAGAACAGATGGAAGGAGAAATCAACCTTCCTGATGGGTCACCATTTACCAATTGGCTAGATGCAAGAAAATATGCCGGTCCTTTGCCTTTTACTTTTACTTACAACAAAAATAACAAGTCAGTGTTGATAATCGAAGGCGTTCGCCAGAATTGGAACCCGGTACCGATTAATGTTAAGACCCATCATTTTTCGTTTATCGATTCATTAAAACTTACGAAAGTGATTTTAGCAAATGCTTTTGAAATTAAGAACATTCCTTACACCTGGAAAAAAGGCAAGTTAGAAAAATGGAAATAAAACGAAAGCCATACCAGGGAGTTTTAAACATCATTCGCTTTAACTGGCATTTTTATGCAGTAGCAGGAGTAGTCATTTTTACATTGATTTGCTTTAAAGAGATTTTTCCTCAGCAATTGCAATATGTTATTGTTGCAGCGATCTTCATGACAATTCTAAGTATAATAATTTCACTCTCAGTTTCTTTTTATATTTATGATGTTTCAGATCTCTATAAATTAAAATGGTTACCAGATACCAATAAAAAACAAGTGCTGACTATTAATGCAGGTTTTGACGAAACAAGTGATTTAATCACCAATAAATTCCCATTAACAGAGTTAACTATCTGTGATTTTTACAATTCAGAAAAACACACGGAAGTATCAATAGAAAGAGCCAGAAAGGCATATCCACCTGCTTCCAAAACAATTAAAGTTGTAACTGATAACTTAACTTTTCCGGAAAATTCTTTTGATTTCTCTTTTGCAATTCTTGCTGCCCATGAAATCAGGAATGAGAACGAAAGAGTACAATTCTTCAAAGAACTTAGCAGAGTCACAAAAACTGGTAGTCCTATCTATGTCACAGAGCATTTAAGAGACTTGAATAATTTTTTAGCATACTCAATTGGTTTTTTTCATTTTCATTCAAAACAAACCTGGTTAAGGACATTC
Organism: Bacteroidota bacterium; assembly: GCA_963169675.1. Classification (GTDB taxonomy): domain Bacteria; phylum Bacteroidota; class Bacteroidia; order AKYH767-A; family OLB10; genus JADKJB01. Next base: position 16,606 of record CAUJFJ010000277.1, on the reverse strand, counting down.
GAAAAGGCCAATCTTTCAGTTTATAAAGAAATTAAAGTAACACCTTTTATCACAACATTTATACTATGTAAAAATGAAAACGCACTTTGAAATTATAGGAATACTTTTAATGATGTTAGCATTAATTCACTTCATTTTTCCTAAATACTTTAAATGGAAAGAAGAATTGAAAGCGCTGAGTTTGATAAACCGGCAAATGATGACTATTCATACATTGTTTATTGCACTCACTGTTTTTTTGATGGGTTTGCTTTGCTTTTCCTCAGCAAATGAACTTGAAAATACCCATCTTGGGAAATCAATTTGTCTGGGGCTTGGTATTTTCTGGCTGATAAGATTGTTTATACAATTCTTTGGATATTCTAAAGAATTATGGCAGGGAAAACTGTTTGAAACAACTGTTCATGTATTGTTTTCCTTCCTGTGGACATACTTGAGCGTAGTATTTCTATGGACTGCGATGCAATGAAAGCTTTGACTTTAATAGAATATTAAGGGAAGAAATTAATTCGGATGAATTCAATAGCTTCGCTAAAATGACAATCGTGGCTTCAAACTCATCAACTATTAAAGATTACTTCCTGTATGTGGTATTCTGAAATTGTAAATATCCCGAAACCCTGTACTAATTTGTAAGGTGGTGATAGTTAATCTGTTACATTATACGTTTTTATCGTCGAACTTTAGGTTATTCATAGTATTTCAAGTATTTTTATATATTGAAATGAGTTTGACAAAATTTCTATATAGCAAACCCGCCACTCAGAAGACATGAAATACTCATTTAGTAAAGCGTTAAAAATATTCAAAAATTTATCGATTGTATTTACAGTATTGTTTTGGATTTATGCGATTTATGACGACTATGTTTTTATTGAGAAGTATGGATTAAGATTGGATTCTTTAGGGCTGTGGTTTGTTTGGTATTTAGGTTACTTTCTGGCATTTACTTTATACTATTGGTTTATCAGTTCGCTAGTTATATTTATTTATCACAAATTAATCAAACGTACAAGAGTAAGTTAAGAAACAACTCAGCTGAATTTTGTATTTGAACTCATTTTATCTAAATTAGGCGTCAGGTTTGCTTTCAATCCGGAGATTATTTTACTTTAGATTAAAAACTCGAAACTTTAATCGGATCCAAATATATCATTCTGTCCGTTATACATAAATGAGAAAAATTCTATGTTGCGCATTGGTATTGTTTAGCCTTGTTAAAGTGCTATCGGGCCAGCCATATACTATAGAAAACGGAAAAACCAGACATCGGTTTGCACAATTGAATATTGGTCTCGATGCACGCACATTCCTTTCGGGAGGATCGCAAACATACTTTGTTAATTCCGCAGGACAATTAGAATCACGCGAATTGAAAAACCATACTGAAACACGAATAATTATTGGTGGTACACATTTCTGGGGACATGCCGATTTTTACATTGCGATTCCGGTGGTTTCTTTTGACAAGAAGGGATTTCAGACAGGTGCTGAAACAGGAGCAAAGTATTTTCCATGGCGAATAGAAAATAATAAAGTGAGGCCTTTTGTCGGGATGTCGATGTTACCGGTAAGCTATAGGCAAGGGGAAGGAACAACTATGAAGCGATTCAAATATCCAATCATGGCAGGAGTATTTTATAATCACAAGAATCATTTGCTGGAACTGAGTGGAGGCTTTAACTACAATAATTCAGGGAATTACTACATCACAGAGAATCAAAAAGTAGATCTAAAAACGCAACCATTCTGGATTTCTTTAGGTTATAAATTCATGATAGAAACCACACTTAGTGCTGAAAAGGATTGGCAAAGTGGCAGGACAAAATTACTTACGGATACTTTGTCGCGGCGTAAAAAACTAAACGGACTAACCCTTGCAATTGGACCTTCCGCTGCCTTTTATTTGAAGGAATCTGACCATAACGAGGAAATTGCGCCATATGCAGATCAACATAAAAGTGCTGACATTTTTCCAGAGTTCGCATTGGGATATTATTTTCATAAACCGGATATTCATATTGGATTAGCTTATAGAAATGTAAAGAGCGAGTTAAAGGCATTTAGTTTTAGTCAGAAAGCATCACGCCAAGCATTTACACTGGAGGCATATAAGTTTTTTGCAGATTACCATGGGTTTGCAGTTTTTGCAGGGCCCGCGTTGAGTTATGAGCAACTTAATGTTACCGAAACCAACAAGCAACTCACAGACAAAGGAGCTTTCGATGGCATCAAGCCCGGAATAACTTTTGGGTGGGACATCAGACCCAATCGTTTACAATCTTGGTACCTGCGTACTAATTTGAGATATTTTCCAAACTTGGATGTGAAGATGTCGGACGGGAAAAATGTTTCATTTGATCAACTGGAGTTTAATTTTATACAATTTGTGGTATTTCCGGGCAGGATGTTTTAGGGGTTTTATATTTTATGTAATCGTATTATATTATAGTCACAACAAAATTGCTCTATTGATAATATAATTGTGAAGATGGTGAAGTAAAACGAAACTATTTCAGAATTTATCGAACAGCATCTGATTGTCAATGATTTTGTATACAATTCAACAAATCCACGCCGGAATCTTCAAAATTGCTAAAAAATGCCTAAGGGAAAACCCCTAGGCATTTGTCTGATTTTCATAATTAATACATTGATTATAAGGCTATTAATAATTATATTTAAATTTTTTGATTTGCTTGTTGGGAAAAAAATTATAGTCTACTTTTAAATAAGCAGATGTCGAAAATATATTTAATGTCATTCTATATAAATTGAGTGTCGGAATTTTTTAAATGTAAATCGGCATTTGTTCAAACAATTAAATTCCATAATTATGGCAACTTCAAACAAAAAAACGGACAATTCAAATATAGTGTCCGGGAAAGTAATTCTAAAGGAAACAGGTATTGGGATTCCTGATTTACTAGTAGTTATTTATGATTTAGATCCAGGGACAAAACCAGATGAATTTATACGAGGGTTATTTAATCCGGTACCAGAGGGCTCTGCAGTTCCGGCTGAAGCCAATGTTATTATAGGTGGAGGTAAAGTGCCATCTAATTCGTTAGGGTTTTTAGGAGACCGAATTGGCTCTGTTCTAACGGGGCAGGACGGAACATTTAGTATAAGTTATTATAATCAGGAGTTTCAAATCCTTAATGAAACCGAAAAACGGCCTGATTTATTCTTATTAATCCTTGGGCCGGAGGAACCAAATCAAAGTATTCAGCATAATTTATTATATTATTCATCAGAAATTCGGCAAAACGCAGGACGTTGCGAAAATTACAATATTCAGCTAACAACTGAATTATTTGAGAAGAAGAAAATGGAAATTCCTAAGGGTAATACAAAGCCAAATGTGGATTCTCAAATTGAGGAATTTAACAGAAGAAACTTATTTGTTAAAACATACAATTCTGCAATCTTATCAGAGGAGACTGCAAAAGTCAATGAAAAGAAAGGTCGGCTAATTGGATCAAAAACTGTTTTTAGAAAACTGTTTGCTCCTAAACCAATAGCTCCTGAAAGTAGTTTTGTGACCTTTATTGGAGAAGATGAAACAGTTGCCAGTAAGCTTGGAACACACTTGCAAACTCAATTGGATGCAAAAAAATTGGCTATTCAAACTCATATAGATGAGAAAAAGGGAATAGAAGTTAATTTTCTGCTTAATGAAAGTGATAGAACAGCCTTGTCAATTAACACTAATATCGAAACCACGCTGCCCTTTACGGATATTCAAAGCACAGAACCGCTGAAAAGTTTGTTGCATAAAATGAATTCAGCCGGCAGTGATAATTTAATATTAACAAGTAATAATCCTATACTGAAAAAATGCTTGTCAAAAGCCGATGATACAATTTGTGCATCTAAAAAGCTTGATATCCCAATAGGTGGAGCCCCAACAGATACTAAGGAAGTAATAACTTTTTCAATTCTTCCCGATTCGGCAAAGGCCTTTCTTACAGGAAATCATGGAGGAGATGTTAACATTGCAATAATTTATAAATACACTTCAGCAGCAGGAGTGGTTCGCTATGAAGCAAAACTGCTTGATGGTACATTATTACATTTTGATAGCAATGGTGAAAATACTGACATAGGTATATCGACACCACTGACCAGTGCAGAAATTACTTCGTATGTAAAAAAAGTAATATCGGATATTCGTTCTGTAAAAGAAGCTCAAAACAGCGCAAATTCAAAACCGGATCAGAATAGTGTAAATGAGAATGTAAACAATTTCAATCTTAAAAAGGGTCCGGCGGAACAGGCTTCATTTTTTGATTTTCAGGTTTTAAATTGTGCATTTGGACATATTTGGCAACAATTAATTGATGATACTCCGGCACAGCTGGCTTCAGAAATCAAAGATATAGCTTCCAACAGGGGATATGTGTTAGCGGATACTTACAATTCGAAACAAGCCCTGATGGCTGATTTCAGGTTTATGTATAAAGTCTTGAACAATCCTCCACAGAGTATCATAAGTAACTTTGATATTACTTACGAAGAATGGAATGCATTGGAACTTGATGCACAAGAAAAGATGAGAAACATTTGTGATGCGATAGATAAAGCTACAGCGGGACTTATTTTTCAACCAGCCGGCACACAAGTTGGATTACTGGGAATGGGATGGGGTAATTTTGGTGCAACTACTACTGATGGATACAGAAGAGTATCTACACATGAAGCGCAACAGTATATCCAGGAATTAAAAGCTCAGGGAGAATTAATTATTGACTACATGCGCAACAGCCAAAGCAAAGCTTTTCATAAAATCTTAACAGATTTAGACAAGGCCTTGAAGTCGAATTATGCTTTTAACATTTTTGGTGCTGATGATAGTGCTAAAGCAATTAATTTTGGTTTACTGAATACCTATCGTCAGAAATGGGAGCCTGTAGCATATCAAGTAGGAAATCTGGTTAAATCTATTCCTCTTTCTCCCAAAGAAGAGAAGAAATATTCCTTAAAAACAACGTTTAACAGGAAAAGAACAGAAAAGGAAGCAAGAAAAAATAACACATCTTTAACACAGGAGCAAAATACTACCAGCAGAGCCGAAGAGGAAATAGTATCTAAAGCTAATAGCAAAACAAATTTTACGTTAGGTGCAGAAGGCAGTTATGGAAGTTTTAAAGTAACGTCTTCTTTAGGTCTTGAAGCAGCGAAGGAATCATCGCAAAATAAAAAGGAATTCAGAGAATCTGTATTAAAAGCCACACAAGAATTTAAGGAAGAAAGAAGTGTTGAAATAGATACCGAAGAATCGTTGAGCTCGGAGTATACCGAATCGGGTACAATTGTAAATCCAAATGACGAATTGGCGGTTACCTATCTGTTTTATGAACTTCAAAAGCGATTTAAGGTTTCAGAACAACTTTATCGTATCATGCCGGTAGTTTTGGTTGCACAAGATGTTCCTGCACCAAATGAAATTACAGAGGCCTGGGTAATAGCTCATGATTGGATTTTAAACCGTGTGATTTTAGATGACAGTTTCAGGCCGGCACTTCAATACATTGCACAAAAAAATGTTGGGGATGATTTTTCAATCAGGGAATTCAGAAGAAATCTGAGAACGCAACGCCAATTGGTGGAAACGTTAAAAAGAGAATTGGCATCTCTTAGCAGAGAAGCTGATAGCCGTTACCAATCGTTACAAAGAATGATTGAAACCCGTATTAAGGCTCAGGAAGATGAAGAGTCAGATAGCTTTTGGGATGATTTAGGGGAATCGGTTTTTGGTGCAGAAAAAGCAACTCCCGAAAGTGCAAAGGCTCGGGAAATGGCCGCCAGAGATGCACAGGCATATGCAGCAGATAAAGCACAGCAAACGGGCTTGCATTTGCAACGTGAAGTGAACACTTTACAAAGTATCACTGTTGATTACAACAAAGCCATGCGTGATCATCTTGATAAAAAAACGATGGTTGAACGTTTGTTGTTACATATCAAAAACAACATAATTTATTACATGCAATCAATTTGGTCGATGGAGCCTGCAGACCAACGATTTATGAGATTGATGAATGTTGAAGTGCCACAGTATGAAATTGAATCGATGGGTTGCGAGATCATGCAAAGACCAGAAAATGATTTATTTCAACTTTTTAGAGGTGATGATGAAACATTGCATAAAGCATGGATAAAGCCGGTTATCAGAGAAGGAGCTGAGCCAAAAACATTGGTTGAGGTTGCTGATTTAGATACTATTTTAGGTTTCAAAGGGAATTACATTGCTTTTCCAATGAAAAATCATAATGCCTTGACAGAAATAATGGCCATGCCTTATGTCGATGCTTCTTTTGGAGCAATGGATCCTGACCAGTTAAGCAATGTGAGTTTGGAAGATTATTCCCGCTATGTGTGTTGTTTGAGAAATGAATTATCAGAAAGTGAATTTGACGCTTTGAAAACGACCTTAAAAGATTGGCTGAGTATGTTGCTTTCCGACCCGCTTCGTAACGGTGATGAAATTATTGTACCTACTACTTCACTCTATATCGAAATGCTGGTTTCGGCAAATAGTTTACTTGAAGACTTTAAACTAAAACATCGTGAATGGGATGTTTATAAAGTTCAGGAAGAAGTTCAAATGGCTGCATTGGAAAATCTACGTTTAGCACAGCGCATCCTGGATAAGAAATTAGAAGATCCAAAAATTGATAAGAAGATTGTTGTAGAAGGAAATACTAATCCTACAATTGATACGGATATTTGATTTATTGTAACGGGTTAAAATTTACATCATGATAAAATTTAAAAGTGAAAATCACAATTCTGATGTTTTACGCGGTGTAAGCGGAAGGGGACTGACCAATTCATTGGCATCTCCACAAAATTCTGTTGTTACACAGCAACCAAGGCACCCGGCTCACAAGTTTACTTCGGACTATTTTGAATTTTCAAATAATTATACATGAAGATGGGGAAAATATATCGATTCGTATGGAAATGGTCCGGCAGTTAGCTTTAGACAAATTGACAGGGATGATTATATGGCTATATTAAAAAAGTATCCAGGCCGTGGAGTAGCAACGCCCTCAAATTTTGCAATTAATATTCCCGGTGTTAAACGAAATAGTGCAAGTGGATTGGTGATGCCCTACGTACCACCTGATCCCCGTTTGACGGAAGAGCTTTACGATAATAGCAAAGAATATAAAATATCCAATTCATCCGGTTTTGTCAAAACCCTCTATCTCGATGCAGTTAAAAAAGGGGTCGAAAAGTCGGCTTACATTGTATTGGATCACAAGGGACTAAAATTGGAAATCCTTGAAGCCACCGGTTCGGAAATTGTCAGTGCTACAGGAAGCGAAATCAGTACCAAGTTAATAATTCAAAAAAAGAATAATCAAGATACCCGGGTAAGAACATTACCTGTAACTCGTACCGATTATGATACGAAGCAAGTCATAGGAACTATTCATACCCACTATCATAAAACAACTTCAGAAGTTATGCCTGATGGAACGACTAAAGTAACCAAAATGGGTTATGGTCCTTCTGATGCAGATAAGCAAGACGCTATCAAACAATTTTATGTGAATTACATTATCGATGATAAGTTTATTCACAGAACTGATTATTTCGGTCGGGTTAAAAGGAATCTGCCCCGCGATTTTGATATATTAACAGACTGTTTACAAATATTCAGTGGAATGTATTAAGACTTGAAATAATATGGCTATTGACGACATAAACGACGATACCAGGGCAATTGGTAATAGACTTGGACTTGAACCTCCTCGGGGGAAAAGTTTTGTCATGGCAGATCCAAGTTCACCGGGGCAGCAATTACCATTTAGAAATCCTTCAGGACCCTTTCCACGACCACAGGTTCCAAGCTTTTCAACCGGAGCACCACCAACTGTAGCACCAGCACCATTCTCGGTATCTACCACATACGGAAAAGTTTTTCCTACCAGCCAATCTCAGGATATGCCATATGACTCTGTGTTCATCCCATTTCGAAATTACCTGGTGAAATTGGCCTGGAAGGAATTTAAACTTTGGAATTCGAAAGGGGCTCAACTGCATCTACCAGGTCCCGATAATGCTGAAAGAGAAAAAGCATTGAAGAGATATTGGATTGGAGTTGGACATATTTTTCCTAATGAAACTCGAAGTGAAGACAAATTTTATGATTCTCTTATAAATCGTGGTCCATATAAAAATTGGGGAGCAGCATTTATTTCCTACCTCATATCCGATAGTTTGAAGAATAGCCCAACTATAGCTGCTACTAAAGTTGATAGCTTCACATACCGGAATTCCTATAATATTTACCTTGCTGCCAGAAGTATTCATTTTTATATCAAGAGGAAAGAGTTAATGAATTACCTTACCATGCTTCAAACCAATACGGGCTATAATCCCCCTTTGTGGAGTAATGCAAAAGCCCAAAGGTTAACGTTTGACAAATATCGGAGATTATCGAGTTTTGAGAGGCTCCCATTTTTTTTTCAGAAAGATTATATAATGCAGGGAACAATATTGTGTGAGCCGGGCGATATTCTTTGTCTCAAGGATAGCGCTGCCGAAAGGGATGTAACGAGTCAAATACTAAAAGCTGCACAGGTTCCTGCAACAGTAAAGTCAATGAATGAATTAAAAGTTCACTATGATTGTGAATTAATAGTATATTCAGTTTTTAACAGCAAGACAAATAAAATTATTATCAGAACTATAGGCGGAAACATTCAAAACTCCATTAAAAGTAAATTGTATGTATTCGATATCAAATCAGATCCATCGACAGGTGAAAATTATTATGATTTAAGAAGTAATTTAATTTTAGGGATTATGAAATTCCCTTCAACAATACAATCATTCACCTACCCGGTTATGTAGTATTAAAATTATTGTTTACAGAAGTATTGAAAATATTGAATCCATGATTGAAGAAGAAGCAAGAGGCACAGCAAACAGGTTTCCTAATTCAAGGCAACCCACAGGCCCTTTAAAGCCATCTAATCAACCAACACTACCCCGCATAGAGTCATACAAGTTCGGCAACAAGCCTACTAAAGAGATATTGTATAATATTGAAGTTCCCGACCAATATACACCGTTCAATCGTTGGGGAGATAAGATATCTGCAAAAGATGTATTTGATGCTGAATTAAACCGAGACACACAAACGATTACGCTTCTTGTTAAAATAAGGTTTGATTTTAAGGACATGGTCAAAACGGTTCACTTTATTAAAAAGGATGGACAAGTAGGCTTTCCTGTTTTTGTAGGCCTTAAAGAACCGCAACTATGGACAAATTTTAAGAATAGAAAAGAACGGTTTATTTATCAGTTTGCCAACATTAATGAAACGTATTGGAGTAATCATTATGAGTTAGTGCCTGTGAAAGATTGTACTGATCCGATAAAATCTTACAAAACGACATTAAAAGTTATTCCGGTTACTTCAGGCGAACACCATATTTGTCAGGCTCATATGAGTAAAGATGTAGAAACGGGATGGAATGATCAATTTAATGCAGTTTTACCACGAAACTTCATACATCCGCGATATGAACCGGATACCAAAAGAATTGTTCTAACAGAAGATGACCTGGTTAATTTTAAACCTCAAGACAAGAACCAGTTCAATACAAAACAGATTTTTGGCAGGGAGCATGTTATTGCTGTTCATGAATTTGGCCATGCTATTGGTTTAGCACATATTAATGAAAAAGCTTTTCGAGCAGGAACAGGAATTGATCCTTATGGAGACACGCTGGAACAAAAAAGTGATATAATGGGTTCTGGTGGAATTGTTGGAATTCCTGACATGTATCCATTTCTGGTTGCAATAAAACTATTTACTGGTTGTGAATGGGAGGTTAAAAGTTGAAACTTTTAAATGCATCAAATTATTACAACTTTCTCATTGTTTTCATCTTTCATAAATTCAACACATCACTTCTAGTATTTTTAAGTATCGATTTTTATCAAATTACCCAACTACATGATTTTTGTCAGTATTTTGAACGGTTAGAAACATTGAACCAAATATTTATCATCAATATTTCTTCCAAAAATTATTGTTAAATACAGCTTAAGTTTTTAATTTTGTTGTTGAAATTAGGTTTGAGTGCACCAAGTTTAGGTTTACCTATCTGAAAGACCTGCGGTGTTTTTAGACATCATTTTCACCTCCAGTGTTCTGTATAAAAATTAAAAACGGAAATTATGAGTACCATTTGCAATTTATTCAAAACCCATTATATGCAAATACGAAACACTCTTATCTTTTTATATCTGATATTCAGTTATACCGTTTCACAGGCGCAATGGGTACAGGCAAATGGTCCACATGGTGGTGAAATTGTTTGTTCAGCTGGCAACGGGAATGTATTGGTTTCGAGTTATACTGCCGATTTAACCTGGGCCGGACAATTATTTAATTCCACCGATTCAGGAAACACATGGACTCCTGTTTTTGACGTCAAAAATGCTACTTTTACCGGTATAGTTTTTCATGACACATCCATTTACGTTTGTGCTATGGACTCTGGCATATTTATTTCAAATGATGATGGATTAACATGGTATAATGGCACTTCTGCGCTTGCAAATGATAAATTTTATGATGCAACAGTTTGCGATGATAAATTATTTGCGTGTGGAAACGGGGTTTACAAGACAGAAGATGGTGGAGTAAGCTGGACTTCGGTATCAGCGGGATTAAGCTCTACAGATGACATACTTGACATCGCTTCTGATAGTTTAGAATTATTTGCTATTTCTGCTCAGGAAGTTTATCGTTCTTCTGATCTTGGGCAAAGCTGGCAAGTGGTTAATAATGGAATTACCGGTATAGATTTTTCTCATCTTGCAACGCATGATTCGACTGTAATTATTGGAACTTTTTCAGATGGCGTTTATGTTTCTAATGATTTAGGTCAAACATGGTTGAATACTTATTTTACAGGAAACATAGTGCGGAATGTTGGCTTCCACGGTGACACTTTACTGGTTCTCATTGAAGATTCGGTGTATCATTCAACAGATGGCGGGTTAAGTTGGAATAGTATTAATGCAGTAGCACCCGGATTGCGGATCAACCAGGTAACCAATTATAACACACACTTACTTATTAGTACCGACGGAGGGTTATATACTTCATCATTTCTTGGGGACACATGTACGTTGATTGGATTACCTGCTGTGGATGTAGTAGACATGGGTGGTTTTGGCGATGTGATATTTGCAGGAACTATATATGAAAACGGGCCGAGTGCAGGAATTGTGGTATCCAAAGATAATGGCGAAACATGGTCTACTGCAACTACCGGATTGCCCGGCCAACCCCATTATGCAAATAAGGCCCAATGTTTTCTAGGCTGGGACAACAAAATGCTTGTGTCGTGGCGTAACGATGGTTTATTTTTATCTGCCGACACGGGCAGCACATGGCTACCTTGTTTGAATGGTATACCTGCTGGCCACATCCCCGCAATGACAATTTACCAGGGAATTATTTATGCAATTAATGATTCAGCGAAAATTTATTCATCTATTGATTCGGCTCAAACCTGGAGTCTGTTTTCATCTATTCCAATTGCAACAGCTACCATAAATTTATCTGAAATTGAAATCAGGGATTCGGTTATTTTTGTTTGTGGCGGTGGTGCTACAGGGTTTTGGATATCACATAGTTTTGGCCAATCCTGGGTTACCAGCAACAACGGATTAAATTGTTTGAATGTTTGGGAAATGGCTATACAAGATAGTGTGATTGTTGCTGCAACACAGCCAGATGGAATGTATATTTCGCATGATAAAGGTTTGAACTGGAATTGGATTAATCTGAATCTTACTATACCATGGTGCTCCGATGTTACTATTGTTAATAATTTAATTTTAGCTGCCACAAGCGGAAATATTGGGGTTATCAGTTCTTCCGACACGGGGAGTACCTGGAATGGATTTAACGCAGGTCTTTACCCTAAATTTGAAGCCTATACCTTCAGGAGGTTTTATATAAACGATGATTTCTTGTTTGTAAGCACTGGGGGCGGACGTTCCAGGTTTTCCATATATAAAATCCCTGTCAGTCAATTAACAGGAATTAGTGAAGCACCGGTAATCACCAATGAATTGTTAGTATTTCCTAATCCTAATAACGGATCGTTTACAATTACTGCTCCTTCTGAAATATTTGGACATGGAACAGTTAAATTAACGGTTTATGATTATGCCGGAAAAATGATCATAAATAAGGATATTGCTACAGATGTAGCAGTTACTTCAAAAGCATTAGAAGGCAGGACAGGAGTGTTTATACTGACCCTTACATCCGGTAAAGCTACAAGATCCGGCAGAATGGTGGTGAATTAGAAGTAGTATCAACGGATTTTAAAGTAGTATTGATAAGAACAAATTAAGATGCTTTTTTATAGCATGAAAACTTGTTTGTTTTATCAGGGTATGTAATACGCATGGACTTTTTATGGCATATACAACATCATGGATAGTTCTATTGTTCCCATTTTATCAGATTGATTGAAAACCGGACTCATACTTTAATATGATTTTTTAACTTATCTAACCGCCAAAAGACTTAATATGATTGTATTCTGATGAAAGATTTCTATCTTGCACTCTGTCATCATCAAAACAGAAAATTGTTTCATTAGACAGGTTAGAATGTAGCAATGTTGATGATTCATGAAAGTCTGATACCTGACATTCTTCGCTCAGTCTCGATCAATTCAGAAATCTATAGCAATCAATATAGTGGAATCATTGATATTAATTTCGAAAAGTTTCTTGTCAGTAAGACGCATTTGTGGCAATACCCTCAAACTCCCAAAGTTGTAAGCAACTAATTATGATTTATCTTTGTATTGTATCTTAAAAATTTATAACTATATTCAATCATGAAGAACTATTTCTTATTACTCCTCTTTTTGTTTTATGTAACAAGTGTCGTTGCACAGGATAAGGGCAGTGTGTCTTTTTCGAGAGGAATTGTAATTCCGTTAGGTAAATTCGCTTCTTCTGACCTGGCGAAAAACAATGGTGGTGCAGCCAGGGTTGGAAGCAATATAGATTTTTCCTTTAACTATGGCTTACCTGGTAAAATTGGTTTTGCCGCAGTGATGCGATACCAATCAAACCGGTGCGATTCAGAAGGACTTTCAAAGTCATTTGAAACGGAATTAGGAGACAATTCAGTCCATGCCGGCAGTTGGAATATTGTAGTCATGATGATTGGTATTCGAAAGACTCTTAAAATTAATGAGAAAATAGAGGCTGATGCAAAATTCACTTTCGGAATGAGCCAATGCTATGCTCCTGAAATAAGAATCTTCGATTACACTACTTATGGTGGAACATCATATTCACGTTCAATGAGCTCGGCACCATCATGGGCATCGTTGTTAGGTATAGGGGTAAAATATACTATTACCTCAAATGTTTTCGTTTTAGCTAAGTTAGATATGATGGGTACAATGCCAAATTTTAAAGATATAGATTTGTATCACCGCGAATGGCATTCGCCTTTGAATGATGAATATTATCAGTTAATTTTGTCGACGTCTGCTAATTTTGGCTTTGGTTTGAAATTCTAAAATGTATTCAAAAGGTTATTCCTTCATAAAGCTTACTATACTTTAAAATTCTGAAGTAAATGGTTAAAGCAATCAAGTGGCGACAGTCGGACCGCGTTTATGGAGTTAGAACTTTAAAGAGACTATGAATCAATCATATGAATCTACCATATAAGTTTGATTAGATTAATTCGTTTCACATGCAGTTTAAGTATGCAATTTGTTATCCCGATAGGGAAGAAATTGATTTCAGGAATTCACCAATTTCAGGGGATCAAGTAATTCATATTGCACAAACATATCCATGGATTGAGCAACTGAATTATAAAGAATCATTAGATCCGGATGACTTGTTTTACAGTCCATCACTTGAATTTACATGCATAGAAAATAACAGAAGCTTTACACTAACAGCCATCTACAATGAAAGAGGAGATCTCGAATTTTCACTCTGGTATTACAGACCTAAGATGGTTAGAAATTCGGGTGGTGCATTTGAGAAAATGGAAGTTGATGATATTTGGGCAATAAAATATGATGACGCAATTAAGTATCTTAATATTTTTGTGAAAGGTGAATATTCGATAATAGAAAATCTTTATAGATAAAAAAATAATCCAAATATCAGGAACCAAACTTATTTGCCAATGTTTAGTATATTATTTAACCATTCCGGACATAAGCCACTTTGTGCTCCCTAAATTTTGTATTGTCGAATTAATTTATTTAATTTGTATAGAATACAGAAATCCCAATCTAATTGGATAAATGTTTCAATTGGTAATAAGATGAACCATTCAACATGAAAAGCATTTTGATTATCATGATTATGTTGCTTCCCTTTTCATTAAATGGACAGGAAGTCAGTGACAGTTTAAAGAATTCGGACAGAAGTCAAATTTCTGTTGGCTTGGTATTTTCTCCGGATTACTGTTTTCGTACTTTGCATAATAATGATGGAAGTTCAAGCAGTGCTATGATCATTGATTTGCGTAACAACGATGAGGAACCAATTTTTGGATTTACTACTGGATTGAATGTTTTCTATCAGTTCACAAAAAATATTGGTTTTGAAACAGGATTGCAATACTCTAGACAGGGTTATCAAATTGAAAGTAATGATTTATTTTTTGGAGACCCAATTGACCCCAGATATGGTTATGCTTACGATACCTCCTCTTCAATGATTCCATCAGGTGTCAGATTTATTAGTAACTATAATTATCTTGATGTTCCCCTCCGGATTGTTTTGAATTTTGGCAATAATCGGATGCGGTTTATTACAAGTGCCGGATTAACAACTAATATTTTGGTTAGTTCAGGACAAATCAGTATTTTGAAGTACAAGGATAGTAGAGATAAGCGAAGCAAACACGAGTTTTTGCATGATATTAAGACGGTGAATGTCACAGCAACTATGAGTGTGGGAGTCGAATATAGTTTAAATGACAAATTATATTTCAGAGGCGAACCAACATTTCGCTATGGATTATTCGAAATTAATGATGATCCAATTACTACGTTTTTGTGGAGAGCAGGATTGGCTTTTGGTTGCTATTACAATTTGAGGTAATCCCTTAAAGGTCTTATTCGGTAAAAATTAATCGGATTTTGTGGGAGTAATGTAACAAATCGTATATTTGTATATGAAGTTTATCTTTCCGGAGTCAGAGGAAATTAAATCGCGTGCCTGGAAGGGAAATAAGCTTCCTGAAAAAGTGCTTTTTATCAGGCTTCATGCTTTTGGAGATTCACTGATTTCTTTTCTCGCTGCCGAAGCTTTCAAAAAGACTTTTCCGAATATCGAATTGCATTTATTGATTTGCAGGAACTATTCAGAGTTGCCTCAAAATGTCGATGCATTCGATAAAGTTCATGTACTAAATCATTCCCGGGGTGGATGGCCAATGGCACTTGATCTTCTGAAAATTTACCCTGAATTGAGTCGCGAGCAGTTTGATGGTGTAGTGGATTTACAGAATAACATTCACTCCAGAACTATCCGAAGATCATTATTAACAGATGCCTGGTCTCAATTCGACCGTTATTCACGAGTCCATGCATTGCAACGATATCATAACACAATCAACGCCCTCGGTTTGAAACCGGTTACAGAACAGATTACGATCTCTTTGAGGAATGATCTTTCAGGTTTAGAAAAGTTAATGGAAAAAGGTTGGAATGGAACGGACCAATTAATATTTCTGAATCCTTGCGGGGCATTTCCAACCCGACAATGGGGGCAACAGAACTATCTTGCGTTTGCTAAGTTGTGGATGAACCATGTGGATTCAAATGCAAAATTTGTTTTACTCGGGTATACATCTTTTAATCAGAAGACAACAATGCTTTCTGAAGGATTAGGAAGCAATTGCATAAATGTGATAGGACAAACAAATGCGGTAGAGGCATATAATATTATTAGAAAGGTTAATCTTTCACTATCTGATGATGGTGGACTCATGCATGCCAGCTGGACCAATAACATACCGACTATTGGATTTTTAGGGGCCTCTCCCGCTTATTGGGGGCGGCCACTTGGAAAGAAGTCATTTGCTTACACATCCGAAGACCTTGAATGCGGAAATTGCCATAGCACCGAGTGTAAATGGGGCGATAACCGCTGTTTGACCAGAGTTACACCGATGGAAGTAGTGGAACTGGCTAAACAGTTGTTGGGGAATGAAATACGTGAGAATTCTATTTAGTTTGAACTAATGAGATTATTTACAATGTTAAGAATTCAAGTTTTGATAATTTTGATTCTGTTGAGCATTTCTAACTCTCCGGCATATTGTCAGGAAGTTGTGAGCTCAAATGACACTACAGTTTTTCAACCATCAGACGCTACCACACCCTCTTCTTCAGATGAATTAGAGAATGATTTTTCTCCGGGATTATTTTTTATTGCAATGATTGGTTTCGGTTTTATGCTTTTAGGAGTAGGCTGTGGAATTGCTTTGACATTCATTATTGTATTGGTGATAAGCGCACTGATTTCACTTGGTGTTTTGTCTGCTGCAGTGCTCGTT
>CAUJFJ010000276.1 GCA_963169675.1 Bacteroidota bacterium | reverse complement strand
AGCTGCTTCCTGAACAATTCTTCCCTTTCCAAACGGAATTATATAGTTTTCATCGGGCTCAATCGTACGCGCATCTTCCGTTCCTTTTATCTTTGACCAGTATAATCCTTTGTGTTCAAAAATTACTACCGGATTAGGGTCGTAGTAGGCAGCCTTTAATAAACCTTTTAAATCGGCTCCAGTTGAAGGATAAGCTATTTTAACACCTCGGATATTGGCCACCACACTTTCAACACTGGATGAATGGTAGGGACCACCACTTCCATAAGCACCAATAGGGACTCTGATGATACAGCTCACCGGCCATTTGCCATTCGACAAATAACATGACCGACTAACTTCAGTGAACAATTGGTTTAAACCGGGCCAGATGTAATCAGCAAACTGAACTTCCACAATTGGCTTACAACCGGCAGCCGACATCCCAACAGTACTTCCAATAATGAAAGCTTCCTGAATAGGCGTATTGAAAACTCTGTCGTCACCAAATTTTTGAGCAAGTGTTGCTGCTTCTCTGAAAACTCCACCTAACCTTCTTCCAACATCCTGCCCATACAAAAGACATTCCTTATGTTTTGCCATTAACTCCTGAACAGCAAAAAGTGCGCAATCAACCATCACTGTTTTTTCTTTTCCTGCCGGCTCTCTCTCCCCTTTTTCTTCAGTAACAAGTGTAGGAGCAAAATCATGCAGGTACAAATCTTCGGGTCGCGGATCTTCTGCTGCCATCGCTTTATTGTAATCTATCTGAACCGCAGATTCACAATTGGAAATAATCTGATCTAACTGATCAGCAGAAAATCCGAAGTCCAATAGTTGATTGCGGAATTTAGGAAATGGGTCGCGCTTCTGTTGTTCTTCCAGATCATCTCTGTACCACTCTTTCCGCACGCCGGAAGTGTGATGATTTAATAAAGGCACTTTTGCATGTATAAGAAACGGACGTCTTTCTGTCCGTACTTTTGAAAACACTTCACGAATAGTTTGGTAGGATGTAATAAAATCGGTCCCATCAATAGACCTCACCTCTAAACCTTTGAATCCTTCAGCATATTCGGAAGCATCCATGGCTCTTATTTCGCGGGCATGAGCAGAAATATCCCATTCATTATCCTGAACCAAATACACTATTGGTAATTTTTTTAACACTGCCATTTGAAAAGCTTCAGCAACTTCCCCTTCGGTTACAGAAGCATCTCCCAAGGAACAAACTACCAGAGGTGCTTTTCCAGGTTCGGAAACAGACAGTTCTTGTTTTTCAAGGTACTGAAGCCCCATAGCCACACCTGTTGCCGGAATTGCCTGCATACCTGTTGCTGATGATTGCATTGGAATTTTGGGCATGCCGGGACGGTTCAAACTTGGATGGCTGTAATAAAGACGACCTCCACTGAATGGATCATCCCTCTTTGCCATGAGCTGCAGCATTAATTCATAAGGCTGCATTCCAATTGACAAAAGAATGCTGTCATCCCTGTAATATGCCGATAAAAAATCCTGCTCACCTAACTGTAAACCCAAAGCAATCTGAATTGCTTCATGTCCACGGGAAGTTGCATGTACATATTTGCTGGTAAAGGCACTATTTGCCTCGTAAATGGCAGACATTGCCTTTGCAGTTCCCATCAGTCTGAATGCATTCAGCAAAATGGCTTCAGAAATTTCGGTAGCAGCGGCAGCTTCTTTGATATTGTTCATAGCAGCAAAGGTAATAAATTAGGCATTCAGGGCATCTGTTGCGGGGTGTCAGACTTGCGATAAATTATCTTTCTGCCTGACACTCGGGTTAGCCCCATAATTCCCGTCGATAGCTCCATATCCAATGACAAAAATTCCTTATCGGCTAGTTCAAGGCCAAATGCCTGAAACTTTAACACCTTAGGGTGACTCATTAAATATTGATTATCAACACGATACTCGTATACGAGTGCTTTATTCCTGGGATCTTTGACGATTGAATAATCGATGACTTTCGTATTCAAAACCCTTGTTTCAACAACGAATTGTTGGTCTAAGAACAGCACAATTGCCAAGGCGGGCATAGCTACTCCCAATAGCGAAAAAAGCATAAGATGCCTTACCAGGAAAATACCTTTGGAATAAAAGTACTTGCGAAAGCCTGCCACAATGGCTATCACGGTCACAATAAAGCAGATGATAAAATAGTCGTTATATAAATACCATTCAGAAGCATGATACACATAGGTTAATCCTGCAAAAATGCCAATAAGAATATAATAGAAACTCCAGTGATTGGTGTCGTACTTATAGTTTTTCTTTACTTTATCAGGGAAAGAAATCCGGGAAGGATCATTATTTACAGACTCAATAAAATCCTGATCCAATTTGAAATCATTAGATTTATTTAATGGATTTAAATTAAGCAGGAAGCACAAATGGTTAAAAATATCAGGTAATTGTTTTTGAAAGTCTTCAGCAGCTTCGAAGAAGTGCTCCACACAAACTGCAAAAAACTCTTCTATATTAGTGGCTGCGTAAGGCCTAAGGAAAGAGGATTCTCCATTTTGTAATCTGGTAAATTCCGGGAGTGCAATTTCTTCCCAAACATCTACATAATTGGCAAAACGTTTATCGAAATCGTTGCCATACTTAAGTTGAATGCGGAGTGCATGAGCCATTTCATGCAGGCCCAGATTATATTTATCTTTTTCGTCGGCGAAACCTTCCATGAAATCTTTCCAGGAAAGAAACAAAACGCCGGAAGTGGAAGCTCCGCCTTTCAGATATCTGTCGAACATTTTGGAATAAAAAGATTCCGGGAAAATGCGAATGGTTTTATAATGACTGAATCCCGAAGTATTGAAACCAAATGAAATTTGTGCAGCAGTTCCCGCAATGGCAACATGCATTTCTTCTGTCACTTCTAATTCTTCTCTGCCTTCTAAACTTTTGGAATAAATAAATTCAAAACATTTCTCAATCATTCGAACTTTGCCTGCTTCAGACAAATTCCGATAAAAAGAATTATGTTTTTCAAGGTTTGCCCCTATCTCTCTAAATTCGGCATCTTTATATGGCCTGAATAGTAAAAGTAGCCAGACTTTAATTTTTGATGATGACATGTGATTGGCAAAAACCAACACCAGAAAAAATATCAGAACAATTGCGATTAGAAACGGACCTGATATATTCATCGGGATAAACTGTAAACAGGTTAACTACCTGGCACCGGACTTGAAACCTGAAATTGCAGATCTGGTGTATTCAGACAAAACCAGTGTACCACTCATTTCAGCTCGTTCAACCAATAAAGAATCCCAATGATCGGTACCTTTCCAGAAGACCTGTTTGAGTGCAGCCATTGCTTCGGGACTGCTTGCTGAAAGTTTAGATGCCAGTTCATCGACAGCCTTGTCAAGTTCATCGATAGTGTTAAAAACATCCGCATATAAACCTTTTTCACGTGCCCATGCAGCCGATTGCCATGCAGTGGCATTTATGGACAAAGATGTGAATGCTGCTGTACCAACTTTACGTTCTACTGCAGGTCCAACCACGAAAGGTCCAATACCTACAGCCAACTCCGATAGTTTAACAGCAGCGCTTTCATGAGCAAGGGTATAATCAGCAGCAGCAGCTAATCCAACACCTCCACCAACTGCTTTCCCCTGAACACGTGCAATTACGAATTTTGGGGCCTTTCGGATGGCATTTATTACCATCGCAAATCCGGAAAAAAACTGGCGGCCTTCATCAAAACTATTTATAGACATCAACTCATCAAAAGATGCTCCGGCACAAAATGCTTTTTCCCCGCCACTCCGGATTACAATAACATTCACCCGGGAATCATTTCCTGCTTCCGAAATGGCAGCTGCGAGACCTCTTAAAAGTTCTCCTGGCAAAGAATTACTTTGAGGATGAAAAAAAGTAATGGTTGCAATTCCGTTATTATTTGATGCTTGAATTGTTCCTTCGTTCAACATAGAAACTCAATTAAATTATATAAATAAATTTTATTTTCCCAACACCCTTTGTTTCTCCAATAAAAATTCAGCTTCCGATAGCAAGCCTTTTTCCTTTAAAGCTCCAAGGCGCTCAAGGTGCTGTAACTTATCTTCAAATGTGCCAAAATTTATGGTACCTGAAGATGGTTGACCGGATTCATTTGAGGTGTCAGCTGATGGTGAATTTTTCTTTTTTCCCATTCTCTTTAAAAAATAAAAGAGTGTCACAAGCAGTAGCACAGCAACCAGTGAATTAAAGACGATCAAAATCCGGTTACTTTGATTTAATTTCAGATTTTCACCTTTGAAAGAATTGATGTTTGCTTCGAGTTTTTTTCTATAATCATCAATTCTGATTACCTGATCACGCAGATCTGCACTCGTCAACTTCTCACTCTTATAGAATGAGTCCAATTGGTTGACTTCCATTTGCAGACGAACTACCAATAACTCCAGGCTATCTATTATCTTTTGTGAATTATCGACCTTTAAACTAACACTTCTGGAACTTTTAGCAACAGGTTTAACCTGAGCAAAGCTATTGCCGGCTACTGACAAAATCAGCAGACAGATACCCAAATATAACCTGAACATTTTCATCATTCCTCTTTGAATTTTAAATATCTTCTTTTCTCTCAACCAGAGTAAGAACTGTTTCAGTGGCAACAGTTTCCCCTTTTTGATTCTTCACCTCAACATCCCACTCCACTACTCCTTGGGGAATTTGTCCTTCTCTTTTTTCTTTCTTGGTTTTCCTTTTGCAGGTTAGTCGCACCGAAATGGTATCTCCCACATAAACAGGCTGTGTGAATCGCAGACTATCTAAACCATAGTTTGCAAGTACCGGTCCTTTTTTAGGATCAACGAACAATCCTGCAGCAGCAGAAATTATAAAATAACCGTGGGCAACTCTCTTTTCGAAAACAGAACCTTCCAATGATGTTTAA
>CAUJFJ010000275.1 GCA_963169675.1 Bacteroidota bacterium | reverse complement strand
AGTACCTGTGAATAATGAAATTTAGATGAAATCTAAATAAGAAAATAATTAATTGAAATTCAATTAATTACAGAAGACTGGGAAGTCTTAATTGCGACCTGCTTCATGCGAAATCCCGAAAGGCAGGTATTTCACCGGGATTAACGTCAGGGAAACCGGGAAAAATTTGGGGCATTCTCACATCAATACGCTGACATGATCCCAAATGCACAGCAATGGAATGCATATTAAGTAACTGTTTTACTTCCAAAGCTTTAAAGTTCCTGAAGCGCTCTAATTCCTGATTGGAACTTTTGTAATCGGCAGCAACATCATCCGTATAAACCTGATTTACGCCTAATACTCTGGCAAGTGATGGAATTATTTTTTCATACCTGTCATGTACCACCAACAAATTACTGCCTTTTAGTCGCAATTCCTGCCGAAGTTCTGAAACACGATCCACAAGTGTGGAAAAGTAAGACTGTGATTCAGGTTTTATTAAGCCGGATTCACGAGGATCGAAACAGAAAACCGGAATGAACTCTGTACTAAGAAACAATGCCTCTACTAAGGCGCTGTTTTCCTGCAGATTAAGTTCGTTTCGGAACCAGAATAGTATTTTATTCTCCTGTTTCATGAAGTTCCAAACAATCTGAAATAATTGATTGTTTCGGGATTTTCATGAAGATACTAAAAAAAGTGATTGGTTGATGCTTATTGGTCCTTTTTTCGCCAAATCAGAAAGTAACCTATAGCTAAAATGATTACCAACGAAAAAAAGAGGTTGGTTGCCAACAGAAAATAATCATTGCCTTCCAGGGTGCCTCGTTTAAAGTAAAGCATTACTGCGGAAAGCAAGGTTCCAAAAAATACAGATATGGAAATGATAAATATGCGTCGGCGGTTAGTCATTTGTAGTCCTTTGAGGTCTGCAAAGGTAATGATTTGAATAGTCACAGATGTGCTGCCAATTGCAGGAATTAAACGCATCACGCATCTTGTATTCAGTCGATTTGACTTGCAAAGTTGTATTTTATTTATATTTTTGCTAAAACAATTGATCATGAAAAGAGGATTACTGCCCATTTATCTGCTTATTGCCACTTTATTCATCGGAAATATCAGTTCTGCCCAAAATGTGATTTTGGGTTCAGGAACAGCCATTTCAGTATTTAGTCCAATTAACCGGACCAATGATTATTGTGTGTATGAAGTCATTTATCTGCAATCTCAAATTGCATTGACGGGGACAATCTCGACGATTGGATTTCAAAGATTCGATGGTACCAACACCGACTCCATTGAAAACGTAAGCATATACCTTAAGCATACGAATTTATCACAAATTGCAGTTGGAACATTTGATACTACCGGATACACTCAGGTTTTCACGGGATCATTTCCTAACGATGCCGGTGCAGGGTGGAGGGAAGTAGCGTTGAACACTCCTTTTATTTATGATAATGTCAATAATTTGCAGGTGCTAATCGTTAAAGATTATCAACCAGCGATTGCAAATACACCGGTTACACCACGTTGGCTTTATACCAATATATCTCCTGCTCCTGTCAGAGCCCGTCGATATTATGGAGCAGCTCCGATTAATGCCTCCACCAACTTGACAACTACTTCTTTTACCAGCAATACCCGATTGACTTTCCTCACTACCGGAGTTGTTGAAATCGGCGATTTTAATACACATGTTTATCCTAATCCCTCTAACAGTTTGGTGAATTTTGAAATTCCGGTTGCTGGCGATGATTTGTTGTTGTTGGTGACCAATCAATTGGGGCAAACCATAAAAACGGAATCTGTATTATCGGGAACTACAACTGCAATACAATTTGATACACCGGGAATTTATTTTTACAGACTGATTTCAAAAAATAACAAGCAACAAAGTGCCGGTAAATTTCTGGTAACGGAATAAAATCTGATTTGCCTTTTATGGTGAATATTCTTGTTACTCTGTGACCATCAGATTGCAGCCTCTCCATTCACTGTGATCTATTCTGCCCATAATCTCAAAGCGGTTACCTGATGCGTTTCGGCCCAGATCCTGTGTTGCAATAAAAGCACAGGAATGAATGTTTGCCAAATCAATGACCTGAATAACACCGGTGCTTTCATCAGTAACTTTTGCAAAAGGGTCATGCAAGTCACCAATAAGAACCTTCATCCATGGTGGCGTAGAAAAAATCCCATCTGCTACAGCATAAGCCTGCGACAATAATTCTGTCATGCCATATTCAGAATGAATGGTTTTTGCACCAGATTGTTTTTTGAGAATGTGGTGAAGCTCCGGTTTAATTAACTCAGCACGCTTACCCTTCATTCCTCCGGTTTCCATAATGATCATATTGGATCCGGCTGCAAGTGGTTCATTAAATAAATCCAGCAAAGCATATGTAACTCCTAATAAAAAAACAGGAGTTTGCTGTTCATTTAGTTTATTAATTTTAATCCTTAATTCTTCATAGTTATGCAAATAAAAACCGCTGTCCGGATGATGACCCTCCGTGATCAGACGATCTGCCATGTATACCAATGAAGAACCACTTCGTTCCAGATAGGAGGGAAGCAAGGCCAATATACAGTACTTATCAGGTGAACCATAAAATAGTTCGAAACCTTTCAGAAAACTTTTTTCATAAATGGATTTATCAGGAACAAAATGTTTACT
Source organism: Bacteroidota bacterium (assembly GCA_963169675.1). Lineage (GTDB taxonomy): Bacteria > Bacteroidota > Bacteroidia > AKYH767-A > OLB10 > JADKJB01. Next base: position 1,308 of record CAUJFJ010000275.1, on the reverse strand, counting down.
GGTAACCTGACCCGTGGTGCCACTGCTGCTGAAATAAAATCCTGTTTCATTTCCTGCTTCTGTTACAGCATGTGTTTTAAAAACAGTAACGGGTAAAAATGGTATTTGCGAATAATGTTTTATGGAATTAATATCTGTTTTTAAATAATTCAGATAAGAAGCATAAGGTAAGATGTTTGTCGATTGGTATCTGAAAAGTTCCAATGCCATTTCGTTGAAGGAATCTTCACCGGAAATTAAAAGCGCACGGTCTAAATAGGTTGAAGGATTCACTTACACAGAAATTTAATTGGTTTTGTTTTCCTTCTTATCGGGCAACAGATCGGTGTTGTAATGAAGTCCCCTGTTTTCGGTACATGCCATTGCTCCTTTTACTATCAAATAAGCCACATTAATTAAATTTCTCAATTCCATTAACGAGACTGAAACCACCGTTTTTTGATAGAGCATTTCAGTTTCCTGATATATAATTTTTAACCGGTCGTAAGCGCGTTTTAATCGCAAGTTTGTTCTTACAATCCCAACGTAGTCGCTCATTACTTTCTGAAGTTCATTCAGGTTATGCGTAATCAACACCATCTCTTCAGGTAGTTTTGTACCGGATGCATTCCAGTCGGGAACCTGTTCATTGAAAGAAATATTTTTAATAGCTTCTGATCCGTGCACAAAAGCCCGGTGCGCATAAACTGCTGCTTCTAATAATGAATTAGAGGCAAGACGATTTGCCCCATGAAGTCCCGTAGAAGAGCATTCGCCGGCAGCATAGAGGTTAGCTATTGATGTGCGGGCATTCATATCTACAACTATTCCACCACAGGTGTAATGTGCTGCCGGTACAACAGGGATGTAATCTTTTCTGAAATCAATTCCAAGCGACAAGCATTTATTGTGGATATTCGGAAAGTGATTTATAAATTCATCCGCATTGCAATGCCTGCAATCGAGATAAACAAAATCATCGCCTCTGACTTTCATTTCATTGTCAATTGCCCGTGCAACTATGTCGCGTGGCGCCAATGATAACCTGCTGTCGTAGCGTTGCATGAATTCTTTTCCATCGCGGGTTTTTAAAATTCCGCCAAAACCACGAACTGCTTCAGAAATTAAAAATGCAGGCCGTTCACCGGGATGGTAAAGTGCTGTTGGATGAAACTGAATATACTCCATTCCTCTCACACTTCCTTTGGCACGATAAACCATGGCTATGCCATCTCCGGTTGCTATTTTCGGATTGGTGGTACTCATGTAAACATTACCCGCGCCTCCGGTAGCCATGAGTGTAATTTTAGAAAGAATGGTTTCTATTTC
>CAUJFJ010000274.1 GCA_963169675.1 Bacteroidota bacterium | reverse complement strand
AAATATGGTCACCGATCACCGGCCTCTTGTCCCCCTTCGACTACGCTCAGGGCGGCGCTTTTCACTTGTATGTGAAGTCACATCTTTTTACTTAAGCACAGCAAATTACCGGTGCTTCTTCTTCCTTACCATTTCAAAAATCTGTTTGGCTTTCGTGAAAAGGGGCATCTTATCATCAACCGAGCGGTCGGATAAAAGCTTTTGGAAATAGGACTTTTGTATGATTTCTATTTTGGCTGTACTTTTCATTTTCTTCAGTAAAGTTGATTTTAACGTAAAACTGCGTTTGCGGGTTTTAGGTAAAACGGAGAAAATCGACCTTTGTTATTAACATTTATCAACATCATTGGGTTGTTTTTTCAGAACCCTGTTGATTTTGTATCTTGCAGCCAGGTTAAAAAATGCATCGAAATTAATTAAGTAATTAATAATCAATAAAATAACATTAAAAATGGCCTTTGATATTGACATGATTGGTAAGGTTTACGAATCTTTTCCATCCCGTATTGCAGCAGCACGCGCTGTTTTAGGTAAACCACTAACCCTGACTGAGAAAATTCTTTATTCACATTTAACCCAGGGAAATGCTACGGTAGCATATGAAAGGGGTAAGTCATATGTCGATTTTAATCCCGATCGCGTGGCTATGCAGGATGCTACGGCTCAAATGGCGTTGCTTCAGTTTATGCAGGCCGGCCGCCCTAAAGTTGCCGTTCCTTCTACGGTACATTGTGATCACCTGATCCAGGCTAAAACCGGTGCTGTTTCAGATTTGGCAACAGCTAAAGATGCTAACAAAGAAGTGTATGATTTTCTTGCTTCTGTTTCTAATAAATATGGTATCGGCTTCTGGAAACCCGGAGCCGGAATTATCCACCAGGTAATTTTGGAGCAGTATGCTTTCCCGGGTGCTATGATGATTGGAACCGACTCTCACACTGTTAATGCAGGTGGTTTAGGTATGATTGCCATAGGTGTTGGTGGTGCCGATGCTTGCGATGTTATGGCAGGACTCCCATGGGAACTGAAATTCCCTAAACTCATTGGTGTGAAGCTTACCGGTAAACTTAGTGGGTGGACTTCCGCGAAAGATGTTATATTGAAAGTTGCAGGTATCCTCACCGTTAAAGGTGGAACAGGTGCCATAGTTGAATATTTTGGCGATGGTGCCGATTCCCTTTCTTGTACCGGCAAAGGAACAATCTGTAACATGGGTGCTGAAATTGGTGCTACCACTTCGGTATTTGGTTATGATGTAAAGATGGCCGACTATCTTCGCTCTACCGGTCGTGCCGATGTTGCTCAAATGGCAGATAAAGTTGCTGAACATCTGAAAGGTGACGCTGAAGTTTATGCTTCTCCGGAAAAATATTTTGATCAGGTTATTGAAATTAATCTTTCAGAACTCGAGCCACATATTAATGGACCATTTACTCCTGATTTAGCTTGGCCACTCTCAAAATTTGCTGCTGCCGTTAAAGAAAATAACTGGCCTGCAAAATTGGATGTTGGTTTGATTGGTAGTTGTACCAACTCTTCTTATGAAGATATTACACGTGCAGCTTCTGTTGCTAAACAAGCAGTCGATAAAGGCCTTGTTGCAAAATCAGAATATACCATCACTCCCGGTTCTGAACAGGTTCGTTATACTGTTGAACGCGATGGATACTTAGGAATATTCGATAAAATGGGTGGTGTTGTTCTTGCCAACGCATGCGGTCCATGTATCGGACAATGGGCACGCCATAATGCAGAACTTGGTGAAAGAAATTCTATCATTACTTCATTCAACAGAAATTTCGCAAAACGAAATGATGGTAATCCTAATACACATGCTTTCGTTGCATCTCCCGAAATTGTAACTGCATTAGCTATTGCAGGCGATCTTACTTTTAATCCGATCACCGATTTTTTAACTACTGATAAAGGTGAGAAAATAAAACTCGACGAACCTAAAGGAATTGAACTTCCTGCCAAAGGATTTGATGTGGAGGATGCAGGATTCCAGGCACCCGCAGCTGATGGAAGTAAAGTTACAGTTGCAGTTGATCCGGCTTCCACACGTTTGCAATTACTCGAATCTTTTCCTGTTTGGGAAGGAACCGATTTACATGGATTAAAGTTGCTCATTAAGGTTAAAGGAAAATGTACTACCGATCACATCTCAATGGCAGGTCCATGGTTGAAGTATCGTGGTCACCTCGATAACATCTCCAATAATATGCTTATTGGTGCAATTAATTTTTTCAATGATCGTACCGATAATGTAAAGAATCAGCTAACCGGTGAGTATGGTGCAGTTCCTGCAACTCAACGGGCTTATAAAGCTGCCGGCATTGGTAGCATTGTAGTTGGTGATGAAAATTATGGTGAAGGCTCTTCGCGTGAACATGCTGCCATGGAACCACGATTCCTTGGTGTGCGTGCTGTTCTTGTAAAATCTTTTGCAAGAATTCACGAGACGAATCTTAAAAAGCAAGGTATGCTTGCACTCACATTCGCCGATAAATCTGATTATGATAAAATTCTGGAGAATGACTCAATCGATATCAAAGGATTGATGACATTTGCTCCCGGTGTGCCTCTTACACTGGTATTGAATCATGATGATGGATCAACCGATGAAATTAAAGTGAACCACACTTATAATGAAGGCCAGATAGAATGGTTTAGAGCAGGTTCTGCTCTGAATCTTATTAAGCTGTCACTTAAAGCATCGTAAAAGGTATTCCGCTTTGGCGGGATGGGATTCTTATCTCTTATACTCTTGAATAAAACTGAGGCATCTGCTCCTGCTCTTGTTGTGAAAGGCAATAAGAAGATCATCAACGCCTGGGCGATGTATGACTGGGCGAATTCTGTTTATTCATTAACGATAACCACCGCAATCTTTCCTATTTATTTTACGGAAGTAACTACTCAGAACGGTTCTGATATAGTAAATTTTTTAGGAAGAGATTTTAAGAATACTGCTTTATATACTTACACTTTATCGCTTGCATTTTTGCTGGTCGCCTTATTGTCACCCATGCTTTCTGCAATTGCCGATGCAAGCGGAAGTAAAAAGGGATTCATGAAATTTTTTGCATGGATGGGTGGTATTTCCTGTGCCGGTTTATTTTTCTTCGACAGTTCAAACCTGTGGCTGGGATTACTCTTCTTTATGCTCGCAAGTATCGGGTTTTCCGGAAGTATCGTTTTTTATAATTCCTATCTCCCCGAAATTGCCGATCCCGCCGACCAGGATAAAGTAAGTGCCAAAGGATATGCTTTAGGATATATTGGCAGTTCCATTCTGCTTATTCTGAATCTGGTTATGATTATGAAGCCCGATCTGTTTGGAATTGCTGCCGGTACAACGCTGCCTGCACGACTTTCTTTCCTGATGGTTGGAGTTTGGTGGATAGGGTTTTCCTCATATACATTTTATCACCTTCCATCCAATGTCTACAATAAAAAACGAGAAGGAAAATATCTTACCAAAGGATATTCGGAATTGCTTAAGGTGTTTCGTGAATTGAAAAATCTAAAGTATCTGACCAGATTTTTGCTTTCATTCTTTTTTTACAATATGGGAGTGCAAACAGTCATGTATGTGGCAACATTATTTGGGGAGAAAGAAATCAAACTAGGGACTTCCGAACTAATCATTACGGTTTTAATTATTCAGTTCGTAGCAATCGGAGGCGCGTTTATGTTCTCTTCACTTTCGGCACGTTTCGGTAATATGAAGGCGTTGATGATTGCCATAAGCATCTGGATTGGAATATGTGTGGGCGCCTACAATTTATATGATCCCAATGCATTTTATGTCCTGGCATTTGTAGTAGGAATGGTGATGGGTGGAATACAGTCACTCAGCAGAAGTACATACTCTAAATTGCTGCCGGAAACACAGGATCATGCCTCATATTTCAGTTTCTATGATGTATGTGAAAAAATGGGATTAGTCTTAGGTTCCGCATCTTATGGTTTAATAGAAGAGCTCACCGGAAGTATGCGTAATTCCGTGCTCGCACTTATTTTCTTTTTTGTTATTGGTTTATTCTTCCTGTTGCGATCTATGTTTCTGCAACGAAGAGATGCACGACAAATAGCAATAAATTAATTGTTAATGCCTCGAATGAAAATTATATGATTGTTGATATTTTTATACCTTGTTACATCGATCAGTTTTATCCTGATACCGCCATGAATATGGTTAAGGTTCTCGAGAAGGTTGGCTGTGGAGTGAATTACAATCCGGAACAAACATGCTGCGGACTTCCGGCTTTTCATGAAGGATATCGTGATCATTGCAAAGAAGTAGGGGAGAAGTTGATTCATGAGTTTCAAAACGACCGTTACATTGTGTCTCCGGGTGCTTCCTGTGTCAGCATGGTGAAGAATTATTATCCGGAAATGTTTCATAACTCATCGTTGCACAATGAGTATAAACAAATGCAGAAATATTTTTTCGAACTATCCGATTTTCTAGTCAATATCATGCATGTCTCCGATGTAGGAGCTAAGCTGAATACCAAAGCAACTTTCCTCGATAATTGTACCGCTATGCGTGAGTGTGGTATTCATGAAAGTCCACGATTATTGCTAAGTAAAGTCAAAGGATTAAAATTGGTGGAGATGCGGACTTCCGATACCGAAACCTGTTGTGGTTGGGGTGGTGTTTTTGCTTCACGATTTGAAGAAATTGCTGTAAAACTGGCCGAGAAGAAAGTAGAACAAATACTCAAAACCGGTGCTGAAGTAGCCATCTCAACCGATATGGGTTGCCTGATGCATCTCGAAGGATATATCAATAAAAATAATATCCCACTCAAAGTTATGCATCTTGCGGATGTATTGTCGGAAGGTTACGACCTGGTTTAAACTAAATTATTTTGTAGTTTTTGTATTCCCCCGGACGCCAACCCGTAAATTGTTCCACACCATGGAGCAATGAAGTCAACAGCGGCATTTTCTTAGTGGTAGGATCAAAAGTAAACTTCCAGTTCTGCCGTTTGATTCGTTCTTTTATAACTTCAGGATGTGTTCCTCTGAACACTGCAAGGGAATCAATTTTAGAATAATCAAATTCATCCGACTTCGGAATATTTGCTTCCACCCATTTATCATCATGCCACATCTTGTGAAATTCTTTTTGTTTCTCCTGCATGGCTTTTGGTGGCTTTACCCAACCATAGTGATGTATGAAAGCATAAACCGGCTTAACTTTTAATTTCTTTCCATTCTTGCGAAATCCCTGAGCATCTTTGTAAGATTTGATGGTTTTATCATTCTTGATAACCCTGATTTCCTTACGATACCATTTTCTGGAATTTCCAACATAATCGTACGATCCGTAAAAGTGACGATAATTGAAAAGCAAACCTTCTACGTTGCTATCATCCTTATATTTTTTTAAAGCATCTTTAATGGCTTCATAGCTATGTTCATGCAATACTTCATCACCCTGAATATAAAATGCCCAGTCAGAATCAGCAGCTACGTGACTCAATGCTTTATTTGTTTCATCAGCAAGTACTTTACCGCCTTCACGTAGAGAATCATCCCAGGTGCTGTCAATTATTTTTATTCTGTTATCAGAAATTGATTGAAGCAATTCTCTGGTGCCATCCTCTGACTGTCCCAACATCACAATGACTTCATCGCATAGAGGTAAAATCGATAAGATTGCCTCTTTAATCGGGTAGTCAAATTTGACTGCATTTCGGATGAATGTAAAGCCTGATACTTTCATTTAGCAAATGTTGAACTGTACAAAAAATGTTTTAGAAAGTAAATTATTTCTGATCAAATTTCATTGCCATCCCAACATAAGTGGAAGGTGAAAATTGCATCAGTTCCTGCTTCACTGCATCACTGACATTCAAGTTCGCAATAAAGTTGTGCAATGTCTCACTCGTGATTTTGGATCCTGTTCTGGTCAGATCTTTTAAAGCTTCATAAGGATTTGGATAGGCTTCCCTGCGAAGAATGGTCTGTATGGCTTCCGCAACAACTGCCCAGTTATTTTCCAAATCAGCAGCAATGGTGGCAGTGTTAACGGTAATTTTATCTAAACCTCGCAACAAAGACTTTAATGCAATTAGTGTATGTGCAAATGGAACTCCGGCATTCCGCAATACGGTAGAATCGGTCAGGTCGCGTTGTAAACGGGAAACCGGAAGTTTAGCAGACAAATGTTCAAATACGGCATTTGCAATTCCAAAATTTCCTTCCGCATTTTCATAATCAATCGGATTAACCTTATGTGGCATGGCGCTCGATCCAACTTCACCTTTTTTCACTTGTTGTGTGAAGTAGTTCATGGAAATATAAGTCCACATATCGCGACATAAATCTACCAGAATGGTATTTACTCTTTTGAAACAATCGAACAGTGCTGCGAGATTATCGTAGTGCTCTATTTGTGTTGTAATCTGTGACCGGTGTAATCCCAATGATGCAACGAATTCATTGCCAAATGTTACCCAATTGATTTTAGGATAAGCTGCATAATGAGCATTGAAATTTCCTGTTGCACCACCAAATTTCGCTGACCATGGAATATGTTTGAGTTGCGAGATCTGCGAATCTAGTCGCTCAACAAACACTGCGATTTCTTTACCCAGTCCTGTTGGAGATGCAGGTTGACCGTGTGTATGAGCAAGCAAAGGAATGGTTCTCCATTCTTCAGCTAAGGATGCAAGCTTGCTGCGTAATTGTGCAAGAACCGGCAACATGATTTGTTCAACTGCATCTTTCGTTGCCAAAGGTATAGCAGTGTTATTGATATCCTGTGAAGTGAGTCCAAAATGAATAAATTCCGAAGCATGCCCTAGCATGGATTCGTAATTTTGTTTGATGTAATATTCTACAGCCTTCACATCATGATTGGTAACTGCCTCAATGGCTTTGACAGCTTCAATATCTATTTCTGTCTCTCCGTTTACTAACTTTTCCAAAGCTTTTTTCGCATCCGCAGAAACGGAGTTTAACTGGGGCAATGGGATATTACAAAGAGCAAGAAAGTAAGCTGCTTCAACTTTAATCCGGTAACGGATCAATGCCGCTTCAGAGAAGAAAGGACCGAGTTCAGCAGTATTTTTGTGGTATCTGCCATCAACAGGGGAAATGGCATCGTAATTATTCAGTTTCATAGCTTTGTGTTCAAAGTACAAAGATAAACATTCCTGCAATCCTGTTCCTGCCTTTGCAAATGAACCGCCAATTTTTCACATTTGTAGTCTGTAAATTCGTTCAATTATGAAAAACTTAGTGATCATCAGCTTCTTATTTAGCTTTTACAGCCATTTTAGTGCAGTGGCATCACCATTCGATACCACTTTCACGAATGATAGCCGGGTGAAAAGTCTGGTTCATTTTGAAGTTCGTGATGCCAACGATATGGTTATTAGTGCCGGCCACTTGTTGAATGGCAAAAAAGAGGGCGTATTCCGGAATTACAATGCCAAAGGGACTATCATGTCTGTACAGGAATTTCGAAACGATATTCCGGATGGAATCTTTTTGAAGTTTGGGGATGGAGGTGGTTTGGAATTGGAAGAAAATTATAAAGAAGGTGTACTTCATGGAAAAAGAGTGCAATACCGCTTTGGCGGAATAAAACGGTCATCTGATTTTTTTGTGAATGGAAAACTCGACGGATTGAAAACGGTGTACTATGATAATGGTTTCCGGCAGGAAGAAGCCCAGTACAAAGATGGTTTGAGAAATGGCATTTCCAGATGGTATAATCAGAGCGAAGTGATTACCATCGAGTATGAATATAAAGCAGGCAAACTGGATGGACCTGCTAAAACTTTTTTCTATAATGGTAAAATGCAAACCGAGGGACAGTACTCGGACGATTTGGAAACCGGTTCCTGGAATAGCTATGATGATCGTGGCTCTTTGCTGAAGACTGTTTTATATGAAAAAGGCAAAATAGTGAAGGAAACTTTGCATTAACAGGATATTGAATTGATTTTCATTGCAACTGATTCGGATGTTTATTACGATACTTAAGGTCTTAATTTTCACTTAACATTCTGTTTTTCAGTTGCAAGTAAAATTTTTTGTCGCTGACAATCAATTTCTTGTAGAATATTTTTTACGGAAACTTTGCGCACGAAAAAAGTTTCCATAGTTTTGCGCCCGAAATGAAAACAGAAGCAGAAGAGCGGATAATCGGGTCGGCAAGAGAATTGTTTTACAAGTTTGGGATTCGAAGTATAACCATGGATGATGTGGCAAAACATTTAGCCATGTCGAAGAAAACTTTGTATCAGCATTTTCGGGATAAAAACGATATGGTGATGCAATGTTGTAGTCATGATCTGTTATCCAGAGAGTGTTTATTTAAAGACATTGCAGTACAGTCAACTGATGCCATTCATGAAATTATGCAGTTGATGAAGCATATGGAATCGATGTTCACAAAAATGAATCCCAATTTATTTTATGACATGCAGAAATACCATCCTGCTGTGTGGAAAATGTTCCGCGATTTCAAAGAGCAGAATATGATGAAGATGGTTGAAGAAAATCTGCATAAAGGAATTCGTCAGGGTTTATATCGCAAAGACATCAATATTCCGGTATTGGCCCGATTGCGGATTGAACAGGTGGAAATGGGATTTAATCCGGAAATTTTTCCACCCGACAAATTCAATTTTGCAACATTACACATCACGTTATTCGACCACTTCTTACATGGAATAACAACGATTAAAGGGCATAAATTAATTAATAAGTACAAACAAATTACAGAAGAAGAATAAACACTGTTTTTATGAAAATAGCCTTCAACAAAAAAATTCTTGCAGCGTTCGTGACTCTACTCTTAGCACAAGGGTTCAGTAATACCGGAACGGCACAAACTCCCGCCGGCAGCGGATTTACGGTTCAACAGGCAATTGAGTACGCATTGAAAAATGAAACCAATGTAAAAAATGCACAGATTGAAACACAGATTGCTCAGGCAAAAATCAATGAATTAATAGGTGTTGGTTTACCTCAGGTAAAGGGTACTGCCGACATCAATAAATTTATTGAAATCCCAACTTCATTTGTGCCCGGTGAATTTTTTGGTGGTGAACCCGGAACTTATGCGCCTGTTCAGTTTGGTCAGAATTATTCTGCATCTGCGGGATTGAGTGCATCACAATTAGTATTCGATGGTTCTTACCTGGTAGGATTGCAGG
>CAUJFJ010000273.1 GCA_963169675.1 Bacteroidota bacterium | reverse complement strand
CGGCGGTCAGAAAGAACAATACATTTCCTTTCCCAATTTGTTCTTCTGTTTTTACAATCAGTTCAGCAAGGTCGAGGTCGAGGCGCAAATACGTGTCTTGTGTTTCGATTGCATGTGTTCCAAACTGGTGACCGACATAATCGGGAGATGAAAAACTTATTGCCAGAAAATCGGTGAATTCATCTTTACCAAGATTTTCTGCTTTTAATGCGGCCAATGCAAATTCTTTAGTGATTTCATTTCCATAAGGACATCTTTTGATGATGTCGAAGTTGCTTGGATTTGATTTTGGAAAATCGTGTGGAAAAACCGGAGTTGCTTCACCTGGAAATGATTCTTCATAAGGAACATTGTCTGCAGTACTTTCCACGTAAGTTTCAATTGGCTGCAGGGTAGTCCATGCTTTTTGCAAATACTTTGCAGGAAGTTTTTTATTGTTGAAATCGGAAACCCATGAAGGTAATTCGTTCATGTACCAGGAGCTGCTGATCCAGTTTCCTGATGTGCCCTCGTACCAATAAGCTGCATTGGCAGAATGGCCTGCAGGCAATATGGCGCCACGATCTTTTAATGCAATGCCAATTACTTTAGATCGAAAATTGGAGGCTGCACGAAGTTCATCTGTAACAGTAGTGGTGAGCAAGAGGGATGGGGACATTTTTCCTGCACCTGAAGCAGTTCCTACACCATTCGCATTTGCATCTTCTGTAACATAAATATTCCGTCCGGTGGCTCTGTTAAACCAATCGTTGCTGATAATGCCATGTGCAGCGGGAGTAGTTCCGGTGTAAATACTGGCGTGTCCCGGACCGGTATAGGTAGGAACGTAATTGTAATGGGTGTTGGTGCAATTGTAACCCTGATTGACTAATTTTTTGAATCCGTATTCACCAAATTTATTCCAGTAACGTGTTATATAATCATATCGCATCTGATCGATAACAATACCAACAATTAATTTGGGCTTCGGTTCATTTGGATTTCCCGCCACAGCGGCAAAGCTTGCTAAAATAAAAATACAGGTTTGGAATATGCGGATGGTAGTTTTCATAGGAACTATTTATAACGCAAAAATAGCGATTCCAAATGAAAACCGGGAAGTTTTAAAGTTGTTTTCCCAGCCAGATTCCTGCACCAAAAAGAACCAGGGTGGCAATCAGGTTAACGGCAATATTTCCAATAGCAACAGCCACTAAATCTGATTTTAACAATTCAAAAGTTTCGGCAGTGAATGTTGAGAAGGTGGAATAACCACCACAAAATCCGATAGCAATAAAATATCTCCAGGAAGAATCGGTAGAGCCATTCAGTAAGGTAGCGCCTAAAAAAACACCTAAGATCAACGAGCTAATACTGTTGGATGCCAAAGTACCGTATGGGAAAGTTCCGGGAATCAGTAATTGCATCCATTTTCCGGTATAAAAACGGGCTACACTACCCAAACCACCGCCGATAAAAATAGCAACTACTGTATTCATCTCAGCATCGATTTGGGGCTGTCGAATTTTAACCTGTAGATAACATAAGTGATTCCGGCTGCTAAAATTCCAATGATCCACCCACCAATTACATCAGCAGGGAAATGAACGCCCAAATATATTCTGCAATAGCCGATCAGCACAACCCAACCACCCAGAATGCCGGTGAGTAATTTACTGGAATTTCGGGTTAACAAAAGAATGTAAGTAAATAATGCCATGGTGTTGGCTGCATGCGACGAAACAAATCCGAATTGACCGCCACATTTGTTATTTACGGTATGCACTAAAAAGGAAAGTGATTCATCATGACATGGCCTGAACCTTTCCACATTATTTTTGATCAGAACGGATCCCTGATCGCTGAGTACAATAAGTAAAACGGCAAACAGCATCATATAAATGGAGTTTGTTCCGAATCGTCGATACAAATAAATTGCTGTTATCAGATAGAGTGGAATCCAAATGAAACGGTCGGCAACCCACCACATAATCTGATCGGCAAAGGGTGCATTCCAACCATTAATAGCGAGGAATAAACTGCGATCGAAATTAACGAGTGTTTCAAACATGAAGTTTAATTTTCTGTTAATATTTTCCAGAGAACATCTTTTAGTTCCTGAATTCCATATCCCGCTACAGCGGAAATAAAAACTACCGGAACCTTGGTGCCATCGGCCATTTTATCTCTGGGAAATTCTTTTTTTAATGCAGCCATCAATTCATCATCCAGCATATCGGCTTTGGTGATAGCAAGAACTCTTCGTTTATCGAGTAGTTCCGGATTATGTTGCCGCAATTCATTCTTAAGAATTCTGAATTCTTTTTTAATGTCTTTGCTATCGGCTGGAACCATAAATAAAAGCGCCGAATTTCTTTCAATATGTCTGAGGAAACGAGTTCCCAATCCTTTTCCTTTATGTGCACCTTCAATAATTCCGGGGATATCGGCCATCACAAAAGATTTATCTCCGCGGTAAGCTACAATTCCTAAATTAGGAGTGAGTGTTGTAAATGGATAATCGGCAATTTCAGGTTTAGCAGCAGAAACAGCAGAGAGGAGTGTCGATTTTCCGGCATTGGGAAAACCTACTAAACCAACATCAGCAATTAATTTCAGTTCCAGAATTTTCCATTCTTCTTTTCCCGGTTCACCGGGCTGTGCATACATGGGAGTTTGTTGTGTGGAAGATTTAAAAAAGGCATTGCCCATTCCACCACGACCACCGCTTAATAATACTTCTGTCTGGCCATCGTGATCAATTTCAAACAGCACTTCATTGGTTTCAAAATCTCTAGCAATGGTTCCCAGTGGTACTTCCAGAATTACATCTTTACCATCGGCTCCTGTTCGCAAGGCACTTCCGCCACCACCACCTGCTTCACCAAGTACGTGCTTCCGGTATTTTAAATGCAGCAAGGTCCATAACTGCTGATTTCCTTTAACGATTATATCGCCTCCTCTGCCACCATTTCCACCATCGGGTCCACCTTTTGCGGTAAACTTATCGCGATGCAAATGCATAGAACCACTACCTCCGGCACCGGAGCGGCAACAGATTTTAACGTAATCAATAAAATTGGAATCGGCCATTACAGGTGGTCAGGTTTAACCAAGGTGATTTATAGCATCAACAAGCAGGTTGAAAATCTGGTCCACAGTACCTACGCCTTCAATGGAAGTGTATTTATCTTGTGCTTTATAATAATCGATCAGCGGTGCTGTCTTTGCATTGTATTCTTCAATACGTTTGCGAATGATATCCGGATTAGCATCATCAGGGCGACCTGAATCTTTACCGCGACTTAACAAACGTTGAATTAATTCTTCATCATTCACATTCAATGCGAGCATGGCATTGATGGAAGTATTTTTCTCAGATAGTAATTGATCGAGTGCAGCAGCCTGCGCTTTTGTTCTGGGAAAACCATCGAAAATAAATCCTTTAGCTCCCGGATTTGAATCAAGCTTGTTGCTGATCATACCAATTACCACTTCATCAGGAACAAGAATTCCCTGATCCATTAATTTTTTGGCTTCCAGTCCAAGTGGAGTGCCGTTGGCAATTTCTCCTCTGAGAATATCTCCGGTTGATAAATGTACCAATTGGTATTTTTCAATCAGTCGGGCAGACTGTGTACCTTTTCCCGCGCCGGGAGGTCCGAATAAAACTAAATTAAGCATAAGTTATGGTTTCAATACATAAATATCATTCAGGTTGCGACCAAGTCCGTCGTAATCGAGACCATAGCCGACTAAAAAATCAGGTGCCACTTCAAATCCCACATAATCGGGAGCAACTTCGTGCTTCAGCGCTACAGGTTTGAATAATGCAGTAGCAAGTTTTAGGGAAGCAGGATTTTTACTTCCCAACTCTTTCATCAGATGCACCGCAGTTTCGCCGGTATCAACAATATCTTCAACCACGATTACATGGCGGCCTTCAATTTGTTCTTTCAAACCAATTACACTTGCCACTTGTCCCGACGATGATAAGCCGCCATTATAAGAGGAAACGCGAATGAAAGTAAGTTCACATTCCATTTCGAATTGCTTGAATAAATCGACTGTAAACATGGCTGCACCGGTAAGAACACCAACAATCAGCGGTTTTTTGCCTGCATAATCGCGGTTAATTTGTTGGCCCAGTTCTGCCACCCTTTGCTGGATAACAGCAGATGGAATGCTTACAATAAATTGCTTGTCCTTGAGGGTTACTACTGGTTGTTGAGTGGTAGTCGACATAGTTGTGATGCAGCTAATTGGGTGCAAGATACTAAAAATGGGTGATTCTAAACGCCTTTATCATCATGTTAGCGGCTGATTTTGAGCTATTAATGATCTGGTTATCAGTTAAATAACATATCCTTTTTAATACTTTACAACTTATAGTTAGTTTTGTCGGGTAAAACAGAGATATGCACACATTCAGCAGCAGTTCAATTCGATTGGGAATTTTAGGTGGGGGGCAACTTGGCAGGATGCTGATTCAGAAAGCAGTTGATTTTAACATTTCGACCTTTGTGATGGATCCGGATGAAAATGCACCTTGCCGGGATATTTGCACGGGTTTTGTGCATGGGAATTTCAAAAGTTTTGACGAGGTAATCCGCTTTGGGCGGGATATGGATGTGATTACGGTTGAAATTGAGCATGTGAATGTTGATGCTTTGGAAGAATTGGAGCGGATGGGCAAGAAGGTGTATCCGCAACCTTCAGTTTTGCGGGTGGTGCAGGATAAAGGATTACAAAAAGAGTTTTATCGCATCAACACTATTCCCACTGCAGAGTTTCGGTTAATCGAAAGACGAGATGATTTAGAAAATTACACTGACTTTTTACCAGTGATGCAAAAAATGAGGAAGTCGGGTTATGATGGAAAAGGAGTTACGCCATTAAAAACGAAAGCTGATTTTGCAAATGCGTTTGATGAGCCTTCGGTATTGGAAAGGTTTATTGATTTTGATAAAGAATTATCGGTGATTGTTTCGAGGAATGCTGATGGTGTAGTAAGTCACTTTCCGGTTGTTGAATTGGAATTTAACAGAGAAGCTAATCTGGTAGAATTTTTATTTTCGCCTGCATCAGTTACCAAAGAGCAATCAGATGCAGCCGTAGCAATCGCCGTTCATGTTATTGAAAGTCTGAAAATGGTTGGGTTGTTAGCAGTTGAGATGTTTTTAACCAAACAAGGAACCATTTTAGTAAATGAAATAGCACCACGTCCACACAATAGCGGACATCAGACTATAGAAGGCAATGTAACTTCACAATACGAACAACATTTGAGGGCTATATTAGGATTGCCACCCGGAGCCACCGCAATTACACAACCTTCAGTAATGGTGAATGTATTAGGAGCAAAAGGATTTACCGGCGATGCACATTATAAAGGATTTCATGAAGTGATGGCCATTCCCGGTGCACATGTGCATTTGTATGGCAAGCAGCAAACAAAACCATTTCGCAAAATGGGCCATGTAACAGTTACAGCTCCCACTTTAGAAGAAGCAAAAATAAATGCCCTGAAAGTGCAACAAACTTTACAGGTAGTATCAGTATAATAAATCACTAAGCAAAACTATAAACATCAACTGCTAAAAATATATTTTATGGCTAAGAAAAGTACTCCGTTGGTTGGAATTATAATGGGAAGCAGTTCCGATTTAGTAGTGATGCAGGCTGCTGCAACTATTTTAGATGAGTTGGGAGTTGCCTATGAAATAGCGGTCGTCTCGGCTCATCGCACACCTGAACGTATGTTTGATTATGCTGGAAATGCAGTCAAAAAAGGATTGAAAGTAATAATTGCAGGAGCAGGAGGAGCCGCACATTTGCCCGGTATGGTGGCTTCGCTAACTGCATTACCAGTAATTGGTGTGCCGGTAAAATCATCCAATTCTATTGATGGATGGGATTCTGTTCTCTCTATTTTACAAATGCCCAATGGTGTTCCTGTTGCAACAGTAGCACTTAACGCAGCGCAGAATGCAGGAATTCTTGCCGCACAAATTATTGCAACCTCCGACAAAAAACTTTTAACCAAAATTCAAAACTTCAAACAAGGGCTGAAAGAGAAGGTGATTGCATCGGATAAAGAAATGAAACGGAAATAATTTTTTGATTTGCTAATGCGTTGCCCTGAGCGTAGTCGAATGGGTGCTTATATGCTGATTTTTTGTTCCTCAGTAACACATGTGTGACTGCACTTGATTTGGTGATTTGATGATTTGGTGGTTTGATGATGGGTATTTCGGAGTAGAAAAATGTGACTGCTTTTTAATGTGCTAATGTGCTAATTTGCTGATGTGCTGGTGTGCTGATTTTTTGTTTGTCAGTTAAAAGATTTAACTGCAATTTAGTGGCAAGTGACAAGTGGCAAGTGACAAGTGACAAGCGACGCCCTGAGCGCAGTCGAGATTTAGCAAGTGCCAAGTTGGGGAATCTCAGTAAAAAGATGGGGCTGCTCTAGATTTGGTGTTTCTTGCCCTGAAGCGTGCTTTAGCTCTGCTTCAGGTGTGGTGGTTTGGTAATTTGATGATGGGTATTTCTGAGTGAAAAGATGTGACTGCACATGAGTTGAAAGCGCCGCCCTGAGCGCAGCCGAAGGGTTGAACGTTTTAAGTTTAAAGTTGTAACACTGCTCAGTCCTGTAATGGATGTGTTACTGCACTTGGTTTGCTTGTTCTTGCCCAGAACGAAATCGAATGGTGCTGATGGTTGCCCTGAGTCCGCCGGCTGGCGGATCGAATGGGCGCCGCCCTGAGCGTAGTCGAAGGATGCTAATGGAATGTTCTCGCGAAACAAAAATCCTTAATTCTTCTACAATAATCCTTGTTTTTCATCCTTTTTCGTATTTTAGCCTGATGAAGTTATTTAAATCTCTTTTTTTAGTTATTGCCTTTAGCATTATCGCTTGCGGGACCTTAAATGCACAAAAACGTGGTAACGTATGGTGTTTTGGACATCATGCAGCAATTGATTTTAACGGACCCATTCCTTTAAATGATACTTCAGCTTTAATTTCCAGAGGAAGCTGCGCCAGTATTTGTGACACCAGCGGACAATTACTTTTTTACGTTGGATATGATGATGATATTTATTCCACTTTTGGTCCCCCATATCAAAATGGCGAAATATTCAATTCTAATCATACCACTATGGAAAATGGCGATACAGTAGTGATGATAGGTTGGTACTACGAAACAGTAATAGTTCCTCATCCTGGGAACGACTCTCTTTATTTTGTTTTTTCCACCAATGTTACGGGAAACAGTATTAAAGGGCTTTACTATTCTCTTGTGAATATAAAAGCCAACAATGGCCTTGGATCAGTGATTCAGAAAAATGTACAGCTACAAAATTTTAAAACGCTGGATTGTTTGACTGCAATCAAACATGGAAACGGAAGAGACTGGTGGGTATTTAATAGGAAACGTGAAGATGTATCAGGCAATAGTAATGATGAATATTATTCTTACTTAATATCTCCGACAGGTATAAGCACAGTCAATATTCAACATATTGGCTGGCAGGTGATCTCAGGATTTGGAAATATTGAATTCAATAGCGATGGTTCTAAAATGATGTATTCAAATTTAGGCGGCTTAATGGAGTTGTTCGATTTCAATCGCTGCAACGGGCTTCTAAGCAATGTGCAAAATATTTATCAAGAAGAACCATTTACTCTGAAACGTTTTTGGGACGGGCAATTTTCACCCTCTGGTAGGTACTTTTACGTGACTACATCATGGGATACCAGCAGACTGATTCAATATGATTTGCAGGCTGCCAATATTGCTTTGAGTGCCGATACACTTTGGCAAACAAACACAAATATCAATCAGTTTGGCCACTTGAAATTAGCCCCAGACGGCAAGATTTATCTTTCAACTTATTACAACGGCACGCAATTTCCATATCCATACACGGATACCATGTACACAACATATAATACCTATCTTTCCGTAATCAATCAACCAGATAGTGCCGGAACAACCTGCGATTTTCAACCTTATAGTTTTTATTTAGGTGGCAAACGCACTTACTTCGGCCTCCCAAACAACCCCGATTACGACTTGCCCGCTCTTGCAGGTTGTTCGTGTGATACATTGGTTAGCATAGGTGAAGTCCCGCAAATACAACAAGCTGTATTGAATGTTTTCTACCACACTGCATGGGAGAAAGCGTTTATAAATGCTTCTAATTTAAGAGGCAAAACCGGTAAGTTGTTGGTGTATGATATGCAGGGGAAAGTTGTTCATTCGGAGCCTTTGCAGATACAGAATGGGTTTTATACGAGGGATTTGTCGATGATTGGATATGCTGAAGGTATGTATTTGATTACGATTCAGACAGAAAAAGAACGACTGACCAAGAAGGTGATGGTGGAGTGATTTTTTATTATTCTATGAGTACAGGTTCTTATAGGAGTTTCTTGCTTAAATGATGTGGCTGCTTTAATGTGCTAATTTGCTGATGTGCTTATGTGCTGATTTTGTGTTTTTGGATAAAAAGATGTGACTGCACTTGATTTGGTGGTTTGATGATTCTTGCCCAGAGCGGAGTCGAGGGGTGGTGGTTTGATGATGGGTATTCCTGTCTGTAAACGTGTGACTGCTATTTAATATGCTAATTATTCAATGTGCGGGGGTGCTGATTTTTTATTCCACTGTAAAAAAATGTGACTACACCTAGTTAAAAGTGGCAAGTTGAAAGTGGCAAGTGTGGTCTTTCCTTACTCTCACGATTCCGTTTTTCATTTATGATTTATTTAGTTGCTGCTAAAGTTGTTAGTTTGTTGTATTCAAAAGGTTTTTCTTGAATAGTGGCTAACAAGAATTGAATAGTGAAGAATAGCATTTAGTCAAAGTCAACCTATTTAAGGCTAAGTCAGAATTCAATTCAGTAACTATCATTTATAATTTTCATTTCAATGAACAGCATCCAGCACGTGTTGGTAGTTTGCCGTCTGGCGCCGCGACTCGCGCCTTTTTTTACAAGACAGTTTTTTCTTAAAAAAACTGTTTTAGTAAAAAGCAGCGCACGGCAAAAGGGCAGCTAAAGCTGCGTCATTGGTCATTTAGCGGCAAAACCGCTGTCATTGGTGGATGTAATCTATGTATATATTTGCTATTTCTATACTATATTTCTTTCATAAGAATAAACGTTATTATCAATTGAGTACTGAAAAAACATCTATAATTTATCATCTATAATTTATCATTCCCGTTGCTGTTCTTGACTTTTTGGTTACTTTTTGGTCAAGCAAAAAGTAACAAAGCCTGAACAGAATGTGAATGAGAATGGAAATGAGAACGAAGAATAGGATATGAATGAGATGGAGAGGTTCTCTTTCTGAGCAGAAACTAATAATCCTTAATCGTTAATACTTAATCCTTAATCCGCGTCTCTCCCTCTCCAGCCAGAAATATTCCACGGAGGAGGATACCGATGCTGGAGAGGGTCGGGGAGAGGAATGGCGTAAACAGGTGGCTGCTAAAGTTACATGGCTCTCGTACTCAAAGTAATTTTATTGAATATTGAGAAACAAGTAGTGAGAATTGAATATTGACATTTTAGTTTAATACAGAATTAATTTCTGCTGCTAATTCAATCTATCATTTATCATCTATAATCTATCATTTTAACGAAATTTCCTTCTGAACAGGAACTCATTAATCCTTAATTCTTAATCTTTAATCCTGCCCGAGTACCACTTAGCGCTTTCTTTAATAGTTCTTTTTAAATTATTTTCATAATCAATATGTACCAGGCCGAAGCGGGGACGATAGCCCTCTGCCCACTCAAAGTTATCGGTTAATGACCATGCAAAATAGCCGCGAACATCAACGCCTTCTTTCATAGCACGCTGCATTTGCTGAATGTGATTGTCGAGGTAGGCAATCCGGTCGGTGTCGTTTATTATTCCGTCTTTATTTATTTCATCTGCGAAAGCTGCCCCATTTTCGGTAATGATTATGGGTGGAAGTCCGGGAACAGTTTGCAGATTTTTTAAAACATGATAAATAGATTCCGGACAAACTTCCCAGCCCATTTGTGTGTATGGTTGCTTTCTTTTTATAGCACTTACCATGGATGCTTTGATGAAAGGCACTGTCCAGCTATATTTTATTACTTCCCGGGTGTAAGTTTGAATCCCGACAAAATCAAGGTTGGCATTTAATTTTGATTCGTCGCCGGGCTTTATGAACTTCTCTATTTTATTCAGGAATTTCAGGTGCTTCAAGGGATAAAAATGTCCGGTTGCAGGAAGTATGAAAAACAAGTTCAGCATATCGTGTACTCTTTGTGCTGCCTGTTGGTCTTTAATTCCTGATGAATGTGGTTCTACCCATGATTGTGAAAATGTAGATCCTACATAGGCATTTGCAACATTGCTACGAATGATTGATGCGCCTGCTGCAGTTGCCAATGCGGCATGGTGAGCAGCTGATACGAAACTTCCTATGCCTCTTTCCCCCGGCGCATGTACACCCAACAGATAACCGGCTCCGGTAAAGGCCATGGGTTCATTCAGTACCATCCAGTTTTTGATGCGATCACCGAGTCGATTAGTAACCAGATGCACATAATCACCGAACCAGTTTAAAATATCTCGGTTGCACCAACCACCTCGTTTTTGTAATTCGTGTGGTAAATCCCAATGATAAAGTGTTGTCCAGGGGACAATGTTATTTTCAAGCAAATGATCAGTCAACCGGTCGTAAAAATCGAGTCCTTTTTCATTGGGTTGTCCGGTGCCCATTGGTAAAACCCTTGGCCAGCTGACAGAAAAGCGGAAATTCGGAATTTTTAATTGATTGAGAATGGCAATATCTTCGGGATAGCGATTGTAAAAATCGGTTGCTACAGACGGATTGCTTTTATCGCCAATCTTTCTTTTTCGTTTGGCAAATTCATCCCACACAGAAAGGCCTTTGCCATCTTTATCAAAAGCGCCTTCAGTTTGTAATGCAGCGGTGGAAACGCCCCATTTAAACCCGGGGTTTTCAGTCGACATAGGCAAAAGTGAATCAGAATTTATGATTTTTTAGAATCGTATCAACAATGGCAGCCGATTGATCTTTATAATCAACTTTCACTATTTGACCGGCATCAACCCATTCTTCTAAAATAGCATGATGTTTCGATTTCATACTCTTCATGGTTGCTACTCCCATACTTTTTAACATGGCAGCATTGCATTGTTGTTCATACTGGTTTTTCATTGGAATGACCAGTAATTTCTTTCCAAGGAAAAGAGCTTCCGAAGTAGCTCCAAAACCGGCGTTGCTGATTATTCCCGATGCGGAAGCAATGCTGTTCATAAAAAGTTGTCCCTGAATAGGATGTACCTGAATGTTTTTCACTTTGTACGCTTTTTTACAATGCTTGGAGAATACTTGCCATTTCAGATGATCAAATTTTTTCAGATGTTTTATAATCTTCGTGTCATCGTAGGATGGCAAATATACGGTAAAATGTCCGGTATTTTCCGGCTTCAGGGCTCTGACTTCCTTGCGGATGATGGGAGTAAATATCTGGGGACTTAATTTTTTAAAATGAAAACCATAGCAAACGGTAGTAGGGGCATAATATTCCAGAATTAATTTGCCCAAAGGATCAAATGTCTTCGGTTTGGGCGCAAGCGGATGCAGTGTAGCAGCCTGATTGCTTAGACCGATACAATTTTTATTTGCCCTGTTGCATGCCCATGCCGAAACCGGTTCGAAATCGCTTATAACTAAATCGTATTTTTCAATTGGGAAATTTCTTATTTCCTTTATAAAGCGGAAAGAATTGATTTTATTAAAAGTTGCTTTTAAATCGATGCCTCCATTTTTCCCAAACACAAAATACAAACCTTTCATGCGATAGGTTGGTTCAATGGTTAATGGCAGATCGTATTGCTCGCCGCTTATGAGAATTTCAACATCTCCTTTTTGTTGTAAATGTGGAATCAGTTCCATTGCTCTGGTCAGATGCCCGTTTCCTGTTCCCTGAATCCCGTAAAGAATTTTCATTTGTTATGGAGAAGTAAATTGATTTATTTCTTTTAAGAGGTTATTGAAAATAGTTGACTTCTCTGCGAATATCATCGAATCATCATCATCTTCTGTAACTTCTTCTGCAAACTGATGTTCTTTATATTTGAAAAGTGTCCATTCACCATGATGGTATTCAAGCGCAGTTAGACTCTCAACCCAATCTCCTGAATTCAGATACATCACTCTGCCGTTTTCCTTTTCAATATTTTTTATTTCGGCATGATGAATATGTCCACACACCACATAATCGTAAGAGTTATCAATGGCAATCTCGGCACAGGTGTCTTCGAATTTATTAATGAAACTCACGGCTTGTTTGACACTGTTCTTCACTTTTTGTGAGAGTGAAATTTTAGGTTTTCCTAATTTTTGTAATGTCCAGTTGCATGCTGCATTAATCAGGATCAACATATCGTAACCAACAGAACCAAGTTTGGTGAGCCACCTTGCATGTTGCATGGTAACATCAAACACATCACCATGGAAAATCCAAGCTTTTTTACCATCCAGATCGAGTAATAATTTATTTTCGATTTTCAGATTTCCCAATTCAAAACCTGTAAACCTTCGTAGCATTTCATCATGATTTCCGGTGATGTAGTATACTTTCGTGCCCTTGGTTGCCCACGCAATTATTTGTCGCACCACCTGCATGTGTGCCTTAGGCCAAAATCCCTTGCTGAATTGCCAGATGTCTATGATATCGCCATTGAGTACTACCGTTTTTGGTTTTATACTCTTCATGTAACGTACCAACTCTTTTGCGTGACAACCATAAGTGCCTAAATGCACATCCGAAATTACTACCAGTTCAACTTTTCTTTTTCCGGATTTGGTCTCTTCTTTCATTTGAATTTATATCGGTAATGAAATCCTGCACTGTTTTTACGCCAATTGAATAACAGCAATTTATTTAAAAGGCTCCATAGGGGATGGAGTAAAGTTTCTGCAATTGAAAAAATATTTTTATGCATGAAGTTTTATTTCAATGCAAAAGTACGGCAAACCCTTTACGGGGATATTAAGCCAATGTTAATAAAAGGTTGTCTCTTTACTTGAGGAAGCCAGCTGTAATTTGCACAAATGTATAAACGACTATTTTAATGTGGGATGTTGCATTTTTTAAATTTTGATTAATTTTGCAGTGTAATCAGATTTTTCAAACTGTTTTTAAAATGAATTTTTCAATCAGGTGTTTCAGTTTTTGGGTAGTGCCATTAATTGTTTTCAGCACAATAGTAAATAGTCAATCAGTTTCAAATAAAGCATGGTTTCCTTTAACAGGAACGGTGGTGCTTCAGCAGGGTATTTGGTCGACTCTAAATAATCCGGCCGGCCTGGCTGGTGCAGAAGCTTTTGGAGCCGGTGTTTTTTATAAGAACAGGTGGTTGCTCAGGGAATTGGCCACTACAGGATTTGGACTGGTGCTTCCTGCCAAAGATTTGGCGGTACTAGGAATAGGATATCAACAAACCGGATACACAGCGTTTAAACGCCAGCAGGCAGGCATATCGGTAGCACGCCGATTTGGTTCTTCCGTTTCAGCTGGATTGCGTTTTGAGATGCTGGCATTACATATAGGTGAAGATTATGGTAATGCCAATGTGTTTACCATGACAGCCGGTGTGCAAATAAAACTCACTTCACAATTGCGTTGGGGGATGTCGGTTTTTAATCCTTCGCAACCCAAAATTAATGATGTATTAAACGAAAGATTATATGCCACCTATAAAACAGGAATTTCTTTTATGCCGGGTGAGCATGCCGAATGGAACATTCAGGTTACTAAGACCGGAAACACCAAGGAGCTTATAATTGCATCAATCAATTATCATATCTCAAAACGTATTGGTTTTACTGCAGGTGTTTCGGGGGGAGCAGAACCTGTTTTTATGGGATTTTCTTTTATCAGTAGCCGGTTCGAAATAGCAACGGTTACTTCTTACCATGAACTAATGGGATTTTCTCCTCAACTAACCCTAATCTGGAATAAAAAATGATGCTGAGAATAGTTTATGCATTTGCCAAAATTCTGGTTTTGTTGTTTCTGGTAACTAACGGACTGTCGGCTTTTGCTCAGGAAGAGCAATCGGTTCGCATGGAACAAGCACTTGAAAACAATGCCGGCGAAGGAGAAAGTGAAATCGATTTATCGGAATTAACTGACGTTCTGGAATATTTTAAAGAGCATCCTTTAAATATAAATAAATCGGATGCCAATGAATTGTATGATTCGAAGTTGTTCACACCTTTACAAATAAGTTCGTTGATTTTTCATCGGCAGCGGTTTGGTGATATCCTTGCTATTCAGGAGTTGCAGGTAGTTCCGGGGTTTGATGAAACTATTCTCCGGGAGCTGGAACCATATCTCACCACCGGAAGGTATTTTGACGATCCCAATGCAAATTTTGGCAGGATGGTCAGAGAAGGAAAGCATCAGCTCATTTCAAGAGTTCAGTTCATTTTGCAGGAAAAGAACGGCTACATAGAAGATGACAGCAGACCTTATTTGGGTAGTCCCTTAGCTATTTATACCAGATACCGTTTCACATTCATGAAGAAAATTAGTTGGGGATTTACAGCAGATAAAGATGCAGGTGAACAATTTTTTAAAGGAAATCTGAAAAGGCGTGGATTCGATTTTTATACTGCACATTTTGCAATGCGTAATGTTGGTCCGTTTGCACTGATTGCCATTGGTGATTATCAGGTGGGATATGGTCAGGGACTGACTTTAAGTTCGGGACTCTCAGGAGGTAAGCCTGCCGACCCTGTGCAGGTTAGACGGGATGGCTTCGGTATCAAACCTTATACATCTTCCAATGAAGCCTTTTTTAAACGTGGAATAGCACTTTCTATAAAAAAACGAAGCTTTACAACAGATGCTTTTATCTCTTACCGAAAAGTTGATGCAAATATTTCTCAGGCTGCAGACACTTCCGATGCGGAGAGTTATTTTACATCCTTACAGGAGTCGGGATATCACAGAACAGAAAGTGAATTCGCTGACAGAAAAGCAATCGCGGAATTGTTTTATGGTGGACATATTGGATACCGCAAGAGACAGGTTTCATTGGGGACAACCTTTGTAAATACCATATTTTCAGGACCGTTTAGCAAAGAAATTAAACCCTACAATCAATTTGACTTCAGAGGAAAGTCGTTAATGAATGCAGGCTTCGATTATGCCTGGTTATTCCGGAATATTAGTTTTTTTGGTGAAGTAGCGGCATCGCCCAACGGCAGTATTGCTTTTTTGAATGGCTTCACGATGGGATTGCATCCTACCATGGCCATTTCCATTTTACACAGGCATTATCCGCGTAATTTTCAATCATTAACTTCCGGAGCATTTAAAGAAAGCGGAAACAATGCCAATGAGCAAGGTTTTTATGCAGGCATATCGGTGAAGCCTGTAAAGACTATTTCGGTACTTTGTTCGTATGATCGTTTTTACTTTCCCTGGTTGCGTTACAGAACGGATGGGCCATCAGGCGGGGAGGAGTTTAGTGGTACTATTACCTATTCACCATCACGTAAAACCTCGTTGTATATTCGGGGACGATATTCACAGAAAATGTTGAACCTGCCTGAAGAATTCGTGCTTATTAATTCAATATCGGAAGTAACTCAAAAAGGGCTAAGATTTCATCTCACCACAAAAATCAGTTCATCGTTTACCATTCGCAGCAGGGTAGAGGTGGTAAGTTATAATTATGCAGGTGAATCCGAACAAGGATTTGCTGTGATGCAGGATGTTCAGTTTCATCCAATGAGTTTTCCGTTGTCGTTTAATTTCAGATATGCTATGTTTGATACGGAAAGTTATGATTCCAGAATTTACTCCTATGAAAATGATGTGTTGTATGGTTATTCAATTCCTGCATATTATTATCGGGGATCACGATTTTACTTCAACACCAGAATAAAAATCAGAAAAGGATTCGATTGCTGGTTGCGATACTCGATCTCTGCCTACAGCAATCGTGAAGTCATTGGCAGTGGCTATGAAGAAATAGAAGGGAATAAAAAGGAAGAAGTAAAAATTCAATTTCGTTTCGAGTGGTGAAGAAACGATGCGCAGGCAATGGCAACTTTCTCGCCATCAATGGCAGCACTTACAATTCCACCGGCATAACCGGCTCCTTCCCCGCAAGGAAAAAAGCCACCGATTTCTGGATGCATGAGTGTTTCTTTATCCCGTGGGATCCGCACCGGTGATGAAGTACGGGATTCGGTTGCCACTAAGACGGCTTCATTGGTGCCATACCCGCGCATTTTCTTGCCAAATTGGGTGAGTCCTTCCCGCAAAGCGGCCGTTATCGGTTTAGGAAGTACATCGGCAAGAGACACACTTTTTAATCCGGGGATGTACGAACATGTTGGAAGTGTGGCAGAATTTTTTCCTGCAATAAAATCCATCATTCGTTGTGCCGGTGCAGTGAGATCATGTCCGCCTGCAGCAAATGCTTTTTGTTCAATTGAAGCCTGATACCTGAGTGCGCGAAGTTCACCATCTTTTTGGAAAGGTGTAAAATCGGGTTCGCCCACACTGACCACCATGCCTGAATTTGCAAAGAGGTTATTTCTTTTGGAAGGTGACCAGCCATTTACGACCAATTC
>CAUJFJ010000272.1 GCA_963169675.1 Bacteroidota bacterium | reverse complement strand
AGTTTAGGTGGCCGGCTCCGTTCCGGTGCTCCCGAAGTCCGTATTTTTGGCGAGACCTATAAAGTAAAAGCCAGAGTAGAAACAATAGATGCCTACAGTGCTCATGCAGATTATAGTGAAATGATTCAATACCTTTCTTGTCAGGATATGAACCAGGTGAAAAAGTTATTTCTGGTTCACGGCGAATATGAGGTGATGGTTGAATTTAAAGAAAAGCTGCTCGATGCAGGTTACAGGCATATCATGATTCCCGAAAAGGGAGAATCAGTGGAATTGTAACAAGCTATTTACCCGGTGTAAATTGCTGCTCAATTTCAGCATCCGTTGGAAAGACTATGGTTTTATCACCCGCTTTTCTAGTCCAGAAAACATATTTTCCGGTTCCTTCACATGCATATCCACTGATTGAATCACCGGGGGCCATGTTTAATTGATTGTACGTTTTCCATCTCATGGTACGTTCCTGAACAGCAACCTTCACATCGAGACTTTCTTTGCACACATTTTTTAAATTAATGCGATAGCTTTTAGCAGAATTGTAACAACTTCCACAATTGGAACCCCATTCAGAACTCGATTTTTTCAGACATTCAGCATAAGGATCATCCTGGTCATTCATGGTTGTGACAGGTGCGGGATTCCAGAATGAAAGAGCTGTGATAAAACTGATGAGTAGCAAATGAGATTGAAATGTCATGACGGAAGATATTTAGGTCAGGAATATCCTGGTTATTTACAATTGTTATTTTTAAGAATTATACGAGCTTCTTCATTGCCCAGTTTTTTGGAGGTATTCCAGTCTTCGCAAGCACCCGTTTTATCTCCCATAAGTTTTTTGGAAAATCCCCGGTTATTATAGGCTTCCTGATCGGTCGGATCAATTTTTAAGGCAGCATTAAAGTCATCAATAGCTAACTGATAGTCACCCGTTTTATTTCTGGCGCTTCCACGTGAGACAAATGCCCAACGGTGATTGGGTTCCAGCTCCAGAACGCGTGAAAAGTCTTTTACAGCCCCTTCAAAATCTTTAGTGATATTTCTGCAAAAGCCCCGTTGTAAAAGCGCATTCACAAAATTTCCATCCAGTTCAATGGCTTTGTCAAATTCTGCAATTGCTTCAGCATGGTCACCATTGCGGTAAAAGGTATCACCTTTTTTAAAGTGAGCAACAGCTTCGGGATTTTCCTGTGCTGAGAGAGTGAATGGTAATAAACTCAATTGAAGAATTACCAATAGTTTACAAATTTTCATCATTATTCAAATGGTTCTGAACTTTCGTATTTAGGATCAAGCACTAACTTAATCATGTGAGTAAATGCCTTTTTCATACCGGCAACACTTTTCGCATCAAGATTTGCCGGGAACGACAACCTGGCGTAATCCCTTTGAATTTTCTTCATGAAGAGCTGCCGGTCGACACACTTTGAAGTTCCGTTACAATTAATGTAAAAGACCTTCTGGGAAGCGTCATAGCCCATAGTATTCAGGTCAAGTGACTTGCAAAGTACCTGATCTTCACGGTAAATATCAACACCTTCGCTGAATTTGGCAATAATTACACCCCTGATTACGTCAATGTTACCTATGGGACCAATTTTGTTGTTGATGTAGGTCAACGTTTGTTCCATGGTAATTTCCTGGGCATGTGCTGCAGAGTGGATGCCTGAAAAGGTAACTACTAAGGCTATAATACGTAAAGCGAATAAGGTCTTGAGTCGCAACATGTATGGTTTGAAATGATCAATTTGTGGATTCTCCAAAATTAAACATCCTGAAGGAAGAAAATAAGCATTATGGAACTTCCTTAAGCGAGTTTTCAACCGATGTTAATTTTTAGAGTTTTAGGGTTGTGGTATTCTTTAGCAGATGTAGTTATCTTTGTTTAAAATTTGAATCGGATAAGAGTGAAATTGCATATCAGAAGACATCTTAATTGGCAGAACGGGCTCCTGTATGCTATTATTATGCCATTTTTTATGGTGTGCTTTTCAACAACAGCTTTTGCACAACAAAAGCTCAAAGCTCCGGTGAAACTGAAAATTGAGGATGGCGACTTTGAAGGGGTGACAGTCGTTATCAAAAACAGTACGACCGGTGAATCTAATTCATTGCCAGGAACTTCAAAGTTCGATTTAGAGCTCAAACTGAATTGCGAATATGTGATTTCATTCAATAAACCAGGATACATTACCAAGAAAATTGCCTTAAACACCAATTCTCCCGGTGATAGGGCCGGTCAGGGATTTTATCCTTTCAATTTTGAAGTGAATCTTTTTAAGCAATATGATGGAGTGAATATTGTGATTTTTAATCAGCCGGTTGGTAAGATTTCGTACAACCGGTTAATTGATGATTTTGATTACGACACTGATTATACGAAGCAAATTCAATCGGCATTGAAAGCTGCTGAGGAAGAAATTAAACAAAAGCAAAGGGAAGAACAGGCACAGTCAGCTCAAAAGAAGAAAGAAGAAGAACAGAAGAAACTAGAAGAAGCTGCTTTGGCTAAAGAAGCAGCGAAAGCCAAAGCAGAAGCCGATAAAAAAGCTGCAGAAGAAGCTCGTGTACTGGCTGCTCAACAGGCTAAAGACAAGAAGGCAGAAGAAGAGCGGATCAAACGGGAAGCTCAGGCTCAGATGGATGAAGAGAAACGCAGGGTTGCCATGGCCAAAATGGAAGAGGAGGAGCGGGCTAAAGCGAAGGCATCAGAAGAGGAAGAAGCACGTAAAGCCGCGGCCGCTGCTCTTGCACAGGAAAAT
>CAUJFJ010000271.1 GCA_963169675.1 Bacteroidota bacterium | reverse complement strand
CAACAACAAACCGGTACAACTGCCAGCGGATTATGTCCGGGTTGGTACACAGCAACCGTTACCGATGATAATGGATGCAGCTATGTCGATAGTGTTGAAGTGATATTCTCGTCTTTTGTGCCTTCGCTCGATGCTACCATTTCCAACGATACCATTTTTGTGGGTGAATCAGTGATATTAAACGCTGTTACGTCCGGAAACTTCACCTATTCCTGGACACCTGTTGCGGGACTGAGTAATCCCACTATCCAGAATCCAACAGTTACACCTGATGAAAATACTACCTGGTATGTGACTATCACCGATAACAACGGTTGCTCCAATACCGATTCGGTTTCTCTGGTTATTAAACAAGTGCTGTGTGAAGAACCCGAGTTGTTCCTTCCAAATGCATTTACTCCAAATGGGGATCAGAACAATGATGTGTTGTATGTAAGAGGCAATACCATCAAAGAACTGCTATTCCGCGTTTATGATCGCTGGGGCGAGAAGGTTTTTGAAACTACAGATCCTAAAAAAGGATGGGACGGAAAATACAAAGGCAAACTTGCCACGCCGGCTGTGTATGTTTATTATCTGGAAATAACCTGCTTTGGCGATGAAAAATTCTTTAAGAAGGGCAATGTAACGTTAATACGATAAATTTGAAATCAAATAACATATATCCACAGACCGTTAGCAACCGTATTTTATTCCGGTTAGCGATGTGTTGTATGTTTTTATTTCTGTTTCATTCAGGGATAAAAGCTCAGGATATCCATTTTTCCCAATTTCAATCATCGCCTCTCAATTTAAACCCTGCATTAACCGGATTTTATAACGGCGATTATCGTTTTATAGCAAATCATCGCCGTCAATGGAAATCGGTTACTGTTCCTTACCGCACATTTTCTGGTTCCTTCGATATGCCGGTAAATTTCTTTCCGGAATCAAAACAGCGGTATAGTCTGGGGTTGCTAATCAATAATGATCGTGCCGGCGATTCCGAACTGGGACTTACACAGGTTGGAATTTCTGCCGGTGCAATAAAAGCCCTTGGCCGCGACTCCATTCATTTCCTTTCGGGTGGAATACAATTCTCCTATGTGAGACGTTCCATCAATTATGCTGATCTGACTTTTGATGAACAATATACAGGCGACAATTTTGATCCGGCTGCCGGTAATACGGAGAATTTTAGTGGCGATAATCAGGGTTATTTCGATGTTGGTGCAGGACTCTCCTATCTCATTCGTGTGAACGATCGTTTTAAGGCTGGTGCCGGAATAAGTTTGCAGCATATCAATCGCCCGAATGATTCCTTTTTTGATGAAGGAGCTAAGATGTTTCCGCGATTACAGACTGATCTGAAAGCAGATTTCGCCATCGCAACCCGTTTCGATCTGATACCTGCATTGATATTCATGAACCAGGGTTCCTTCCGTGAAATTACAGGAGGTACATCTGTACGGTTCCGGCTCAGTGAGTTGCCGGGAAGAAATTATGCACTTTACCTGGGCTCCTGGCTTCGTGCTAAGGATGCCTTCATTGCCTCTGCCGGTTTCGATTATAATAATCTGAATGTTGGAGTATCGTATGATTTCAATACCTCCGATCTCGATCGTGCAAGTAATGGTAAAGGCGGTTACGAATTGTCGCTTATTTATATCATCCGTAAAGTAAAACCATTGGGCATTAAACCACCCTGCCCACTCTATTAATTTATGAAAGCACTCCGAATAATTGCCTTTTTGTTTTTCCTTTCCTTGTCGGGATACTCCCAGACTTTGAAAGCTTGGCTGCAGGCAGGAGATAAAAGCATGGAAGATATGCGCTTTGCGGAAGCCATTGAATATTACAACAATGCTTTGGCTTTTGAAACGGGCGACCTTACCATCATGTACAAAATGGCTGAGGCAAGCAGACTTTATAAAGATTATGAAAAAGCTGCCACGTGGTATGGAAAAACTGTGATGGAAGATAAATCCAATCGTTTTCCACTTGCGGTATTTCGTTTTGCTGAAATGAAAAAATATTTGGGGATGTACGAAGAGTCAGCACGATTGTTTGAACGCTATGCTGCAATCGACAAAAGCGACACTTCCTACTTCCAGACCAAAGCGAATTTTGAAGTTGCTGCCATGCCGGAAGTGATGAAACTGGCAGCTAAACCAACTGATATCACCATCACCAATGCCGGCTCTCCTGTGAATACCAATTATTCCGAATTTGGTGCGTCAATGATTGGTGACTCCACGCTATATTTTGCTTCCCTGCGTTTTTTGTATGAATCAAAAGACAAGAAAACCGATGATTACTACGTATCGAGGATTTTGCAGTCATCCAAAAAGAATTCCAAGTTCGCCACTCCGGTGCCATTGAATATTTTGTTTAATGATGCCAAATCACACAACGGAAATCTTGCTTTTAGCCCCGATTTTAAAGTTGCTGTATTCTCCCGCTGTCTGCCTTCAGGTGAAAATAATCTCGATTGTGAATTGTACTTCAGCCGCATGACTGATGGCAAATGGGCGAAGCCGGAACTCATTCCCGCAGGTGTAAATCTCGCAGGCTATACATCAACACAACCCGCAATTGGCACACGTGGTGCCGATGGGTATGTATTGTATTTCGTTTCCGACAGACCAGGTGGTTCCGGCAAACTGGATATATGGACCAGTTTAATCGACGCATCTTTTGTCTTCAGCGCTCCCGTAAATCCCGGCCCACCGGTAAATACCTTTGATGATGAAATGACACCATTTTTCGATTCACCAAATCAAACGCTCTACTTCAGCAGCTATGGACATGTTGGTCTTGGAGGAATGGATATTATGAAATCTGTTTTTACAAATGGCAATTTTACTACACCCGAAAATTTAGGTCCAGAAATAAACACCAGTGTTAATGATGTTTATTATACTCTGAACAAAGACTACAAATCGGGGACATTGTCATCGAACCGCAAAGGCTCCATGTTCATTGGAAGCAAAACCTGTTGCTACGATATTTACCTGTTTAATATCCCTGAAAAGGACACCACGCCGGTTGTTGCAGCTGTGGACTCTACCTTACTTCCTACTGGAGGAATTAAGCCTACAAAAGAAGCAATCGAAGCTGCTGCCATTGGCAACAGAGCTACTTATGAGGAGTTTCTGCCTTTAGAGCTTTACTTCGAAAATGATCAACCCGGAAAAAGAAGTTATGCATCCACCACAACCGAGAATTATGAGAAATTGTATCAGGAATATCTCGCTGCAGTGCCTGAATACAAACAAAAATATTCCGGTAAGTTAACCGGTTCACCTAAAGCAACTGCAGAGAGTGAAATTGATACTTTCTTTGTGGAAACAGTTACTAAGTCTTATAACAGACTAAATACTTTTGCAGGAAAAATTCAAAAAGCTTTGGAAGCCGGTTATTCAATTGAACTTGAAGTCAGAGGTCGTACCAGTCCACTTGCAAAAAGTGAATACAATGAGTTGCTTTCGAGAAGAAGAATTGCCTCGCTGGTTAATTTCTTTAACATCTTCAACAATGGTGTGCTGAATGCTTATCTTAAAGATGGAAAATTAAAAGTTACAGAAGTTCCCGCAGGGGAAACATTGGTTGCTACCGGCGTTAGTGATCAGCTGAAAGATAAACGCAATTCCGTTTATCATCCGGCTGCAGCCAAAGAAAGAAAAATTGAAGTCATCAACATACAGCTTGTCCCCCCGCAACAATGAGAATTATTGCCTGCTGCCTACTGATTTTGGCACTAACCACATCGCTAAAAAGCCAAAATCTTTGCCCCAATCCCGGATTTGAACAACTCTCAGGCTGTCCCGCCGGCCCTAAAGAAATCACACTTGCACAACCCTGGGTAGCAACCGGTGACACTGCCGATTTATTCAGTTTCTGTCATGTAAATGGATCAACTCCGGGTTGTAACGACGTTGGTGCTCCGGTAAATTTTGCTGGACATGCACCTGCGCATGGTGGCAGTTCTTATGCTGGAATTTATACCAAAAAATCGGGTGCCAATCAAAGAACATATATGCAGGCACCGTTAGTATCACCAATGGTAACGGGTCAATTATACAAAACAGAAGCCTGGTTTCGCCGTTCTTCCAACTCCAAATATGCTACCAACCGTTTGGGTATGGTTTTTTCCACATCACAGCTCTCACAATCGGGAAGCACGTACATAAACGTAACACCACAAGTAGAACTTACTACTGTAGTAGCCGACACCGGATCATGGACTGCCTTAACATCATACTATGTTGCTGCCGGTGGTGAAGCATTTATCACCATAGGTAATTTTCGTACCGATGCTGCAACAACAGCCTTTAATTTTATCAATCCCTCCCCTGCCTGTGCTACCATGAATAGTTCAGCTTATTATTTTGTGGATGATATTTTAGTGACTCCCATAGTAGAAACAATATCCGTTTCAGGTGATACTGTTATTTGTCCCGGACAAAATACCGCACTCACCGGAATTACCAACACACAGGGATTTTGGTCGCTTTTAGCAACACCAACTGATACGCTTACATCCGTAAATAACATCCTTACAGTTGCACCAACAGATACTACAACCTACCTGTGGCACGGCCTGGGATCATCAGTTCCTGTGACGGTTTATGTGGTGAATCCTCCGGTGATTGCGTTGCCCGCAGACAGCATTGTTTGTGATGGCACTATTCTTATTTTGGATGCCACCTTTGCAGGAAGTACCTATTTATGGTCGACTGGTGAAACAACAGCACAAATTGCGGTGGCAGACAGCGGAACTTACATTGTTGCAGTCAATAATGGTGGTTGTGTGGCTCGTGATACGTTTGAACTTACCGTACTTTCTAATCCCGATGTGGAGCTCACAGATGCTATTGTTTGTGGCAATAATGGAGATATAGTTGTTGCTGATGCCGGACCGGGAGCCAGTTACAATTGGTATCCGGGTGGTGAGACCACTCAGGAAATCGTGATTATTGATCCTGGAATTTACAGTGTGATAGTTACACATGCTGATGGATGTACCAAAACAGATTCTTTGTTTGTATTGGAATCGTGCCCGGAAACACTTTTTATTCCCGGAGCATTTACGCCGAATGCCGATGGTAAGAATGACACCTACTATGCACAAGGAACTAATGTGACCAATTTTAAGCTCATTATTTTTAACCGTTGGGGACAAGCATTGCATACCACAACAAAACTCGGTTTTGATGGCAACTGGAATGGTGAATTTGAAGGAAAGGATGCTCCTACGGGTGTTTATACTTACCTCATCACCTATGATGCCATCAAATCGGCTGACAGGTTTACCAAGGAAACCAAGGCCGGATATTTTGTACTTATCCGCTAAGGGAATTCAGATTA
>CAUJFJ010000270.1 GCA_963169675.1 Bacteroidota bacterium | reverse complement strand
GTACATCCGGTCGTGATAGACGACCTTCAAGTAACAAACTTTTTTCGAGGTGATTATCTGAAATCAATTTTTCTAGCAAGGCAAACTGAGGCCCATCACCAATAATTCTTCCCGACAAAGCAGGATAAACCTGTTTCAATTCGGCAAAAATCTTTACAAACAATTCATAATTCTTGAGAGGGATGAGAGATCCAACACCAAGAATATCGGTATGTCTTTCATCATTAAGATTTAAATTTCGAAAATCATCGGAATTAATTCCATTAGGTATAACTTTAACATTTGTTGTTTTGAAATTTGAATTCAGTTTTTCAGCAGCAAATTCAGAGACCGCAATAATATTCAGCGACTTCGGTTGAATGTACTTCATGTATTTATTGGAAGGCAAAACATCCTGGCCCATTGCATGGCAAACTAATTTTGCACCGGATAACTTTGAAATCCATTTTCCTACAAGCGTACATTCATTTAACCAAAATGCATGAACAATATCGATAGGAGTCTGATGATGCAACTTTCTGAGGAACTTCATAACCGACAACCAGGTTTCCCATTTGCCGGGAAACTTTTTATTGGAGCCACCTGCCGACCAACAAGGAATTCCATGCCAGGAATAGCTTCCGGAATTGAATGGGTACTGAAAAGAAACAATATGCAAATTAACCTCATCTCTGTGATGTTGATGTAATTCCAGAATCAACGACTGCAAAGACGGGATACAAGTGGTATCCTCTTCAGATACCGGGAACCCGGGTGTTAATATTACTACATTCTTTCTCATAATCAGTTGATCCGTAGTTTCAAAGCAAAACAAGAATCTAATTCAACAGATCATTAAAGGTACAAAAGAACCGATTAAAACACCATGTATTTAACAACGAAATAACAGAAATAAATAGGGAATATCATATTGCTACACATTCTTACTTGCTTCCCCTTTTAAAACAGCATCCAAAGGATTTGCACGACAAGCAATAAAATAAGCGATAGGCAGATAAAAAAGTGCTGCAATTTTATCGGTGTCAAGGAAATTATTGAAAAAGCTATGAACAGTAAGGCTTGTAAATCCGATTAGCATAGCAAAAGCCATCGGACTATTAAGAACCCGGATGTTATGGAATGCTCGACGATAGGTGAGTAATATCAAGATTAGAAACGAAACGGCTGCAAGAATTCCTGATTCAGAAAGTATAAGTAAGTATTCATTATGGGCGGTACCTCCCCTACCTTTCCTTATGTTGTAGGGATTGCTGACTGAAATTTGCGTCATCTCATATTCCCGTTGAAACGGAAAATATACAAACTGATAAGTACCCGGACCAAAACCGGTTAATGGTTTTTCCTCAAACATACGCCATGCACACAACCACCTGTTCAGTCGTTCGGCATTGCTTTCATCGTTTGAAATACTAACAACTGAAATAGTTTGATCTTCTATAGTTGCATTACGTGCATTGGAATCGGCTTTTATAGATTTAGCAGAATAGAGCAAGCTTTCAGAATTCCAAAGCATCAATACGAAAGCAGTTCCTGTCAGTAAAATAAAATACTTGAAATTTAGTCCAATTCTCACAAATGCCGCTAACAACAACGCAATAACAAAACTCAACAATGCAGCTCGTGATGAGGAAACCATAAGGGCTATGATGAGTGCCAGACCAAGCACCCAATACATCCAGGCACTTTTACCGTTAGAATTAGCTGAAATAAAAACGAAAGGGATAATAAAAACTAAAAAAGCGCTGTAAATAGTATGATCTCTGAAAAAAGGTTCAGTTACATAATTGGCAATTCCCTTTGCAAAATCGAATTGTGCGTGGGAAATAAAAATAATCACAGCAACAATTGCAAGTGCAAAAAACAATCCATTAAACAAATGTGCAGGCTGAACAGACTTCCTAAAATAAAGAAATCCGCCACCGAGAAATGCTATAGCATAGATACTTTTTATAATAAATGCTTTCACAGAAACCATAAACATTTCAGAGAACAAAACCGAAGCAGCAGTTGCAATTAGAAAAAACACCAGCCACCAGATTTCTGCTTTGTCAAATAAACTGCTGAATTCATGAGGTTTCCTTACCCAATGAATAAAAACGCCGAATGCGACTGATGCCACAATAATTTCAGAGGGAAATTGCAAGGTAGTATCACCGGAAACAGGAAGCAAAACTGATGCGGGCAAAGAAAACAATAAGATCGGGAAGACTTTTTCAAAACCAGAATAAGAAATTAATATCCCAGCACTTATGATAAACATAAACGCCATATAAAAAATGAAATAGCCCGGATACTTCCATAAAACGAAAGTGGTGATTACCAGAAAAATGGCAGCTAAAAAAGAAAGGCTGAATCTTTTTACTGAGACCATCATGGTCATGATTTAACAGATGACAGGAAGTCTTTAAACCTGCTATTCAAGATCACCAGCAAACAAGCCATAAAAAATCCACCAACTGCACCTGCCAAAACAATAACCCATCGAACAGGAAACGTTTTTTTGTCTGGTACATCAGCGGGAGATATTACAAAACTGGATGGAACCTGGTTACTCAACCCAACCAATGCCTGATCATACGAAAGCTGAATAGTAGACATTTGCTGCAACTTAGATTCATAAAAATAAAGCAGTTCCAAATTAGCAGTCCGTTGATTTCTTCTGGCTTCCTGAATCAATTCTTTAAGATCGAGTTGTTCTTTAAGTTGCTCCATTGAATTCCTTTTCGTGAAAGTAGTTCCTGATGCAACAGGCTTGCCATAGGTCTTATTTAATTCTTCGGCAATTTTATCGGTGCTAAAAGACAATTCAAAGAGACTCTTTTCCAAAGACCGGACAGCTTCAGTAAGTTTGCCTTTAATAATAGACGACCTCAAGGCATCACCGGTAG
The DNA here is from genome assembly GCA_963169675.1 of Bacteroidota bacterium. Classification (GTDB taxonomy): domain Bacteria; phylum Bacteroidota; class Bacteroidia; order AKYH767-A; family OLB10; genus JADKJB01. The sequence goes on along the minus strand of CAUJFJ010000270.1, from coordinate 7,557 downwards.
CAACTATGAAATCTGCCATTGCAGCTGCCTGCATTGGATCCTTATCGAGTACTGAAATACTTATAGAATTAAACCGGGTACGATCGATTTTAACATGATCATCATAAACTTTGTAGAGCTTATACTTCTTGTCGGAAAGAGTTGCATCGATTTCATAATGTTGATACAGCTTGAACTTAACAATTACAGAATCGCGCACAACAGAGGATCGGAGCAATTGAATCTGTTCATCGATTTCCTTATCGGAACCAAATCTTGCATCTCTTTCGATCAACATTCGGTTAGAGTTCGTTGCAGGGGGATAAATAATGACTTCCGACTGATATAACGGCGTAAGAAAAAACGGAGCAGAGAACACTCCGCAACAAATTACAATGATAACTGAAAATATAAAAATGAATAGCCGGTGCCTGTAAAGCAGTTTCAACACCTTATTATTTGTAGTTGATGCTGATTCCATTTTTTAATTATAGTTACCACCAAAATAAAATCGGTGGAAGATGATACTAGAAAGTTAAACTTGCACCAATTCCAGGTAAAACCGGCAATTGATCAACTCTCTCATTTGTGATACGATCAACATAAAACACATTCGAGCGGTTATAGGCATTAATTACACTGGCCGTAACCTCCAGATTAGAGTTTTTACCAACCATGAATGTTTTCTTGAGGGAAATATCAAGGCGGTGATAGTATGGTAAAGTTCCTTTATTCAATTCACCATAAATAATACCAAGTTGTCCATTATCATCAGTAGGGTCGACATTAATGCCTCCTGTGAAGTCAAGGTATTCATAGAATCCCTGAGTTTGTGTGAAAGGAAATCCGGAACCGAGATTCCATCTGGCATCGAACTGCCAGTTCAATTTTTTACCGAAGGTGTAAGAACCAACAAGATTCACATTGTGGCGACGATCGAAGTGCGGAATATATTCGCGTACTTCATCTTCACGTGTTACAAATCCAAGAGAATAAACAGCCCAGAAGTAATATCTTTTGTAATCATACTTCAAAGTTACATCAACACCTTGTGCAGTTCCTGTTTCAATGATGTAATCTGATCTCAAAATTTCAGGCTCAGCGGAATTGGCGGCAACATCTTCAAATAATTTATCACGATTTATATTCGAAAGCTGCGTGAACTGCTTAATATAAACTTCAGCATTCAAAGATAAGTGATATGGCAAATCGATTTCAGCACCTGCTATTCCATGAATTGCTTTCTGAAGTCTTGAATCAACTGCATCACCACGATAAGTATCAGGCAAATTTTCCGGACCGGAAAGGAATCCATAAAATAAATTCACCACATCACGATCTGAAACGGTACTAATCAGATTTTGAGCATAAATTCCACCTGCAAGTTTCAAACGAACACTGTTGCTTACGTTGTACTTGGCACCAAATCGTGGCTCCAGAGAAAGTTCAGAAAGTGAAGCATAATAATGGAAACGCATTCCCGGTTCAAGAACCAGCTTGCCCAGAACTTTTTTGTAATTAATATAACTTCCTAACTCGGTAGTATTTTCTTCCTGTTCAACTTTAGTACCCAAGAAGTTATAAAATTCAAAATCGGTTTTGAAACCTAATGCTTCCAAACCATACTTTATTTCATCCTTATTAATGAAATAAGTGAAATTCAGTCCAATATTAAATCCGTTAATAAGACTGCTTCTCGGGCGGGAATCGGCTTCCGTAAGTTTTATTTTGTACTGAGAAAAGGCGAAGTTACCATCGAGTAATACAGCAGAATTTCCGGGAACAATTACAAAACTTGAACCAAAACCATTCGAATTCCATTTGTAATCTGAAACACCTCTGTATTTAGCCTGATCGTTAAAACTGAATCCGAAAACATTCAATTTACTTCCATTAGAATTATTGGTTACAAACTTTGCATATAAGTCGTTAAAGCTGTAAGGCAACCCATTTTCATTCACATAACTGTAAAGTTGTTTAGATGTTTGATCGAGGTAGGAAGTTTTACCTGATATCACGAAAGAAGCATCTCCTCCACCTTCAACTTTTGATTTTTTAATTGGACCTTCCAGCAGCAGTTTAGAAGTAAATGGATTGGCAGAAATTTTTCCTGCGAAACGTTTTTTATTTCCATCTCTGGTCTTAACATCCATGATAGATGAAATTCTGCCACCATATTCCGCACCAAAACCACCGGCATAAACATCGGCATTACGGATGATATCGGTATCAAAAACAGAAAACAGTCCGATAGAGTGAAATGGATTATAGATTACCATTCCATCAAGCAATACTTTATTCTGAATAGGAGTACCACCGCGAATATAAAGCTGACCACCCTGATCACCTGAGAAGACCACACCTGGTAATACCTGTAAATACTGCACCAAATCTGGCTCACCACCTACTGAAGGCAACTGCTTCAGTTCTTTGGGAGTAATCTTCGTTACCGACATTTTCACCTCTGACCTTTGCTCTTGCTTTTCGGCAGAAATATCAATAGCTTTCAGATTAACCGTTCGCTTTACCAGATATAACTTCTTAGTTATAATTTCATTTGCTGCAACTGTTATTGGTGTTACCAGCGTATCAAATTCAATTGATGAAACTACCAGGTTATAATTTCCGGGTGGCACTTTAGTTACCGAATAATATCCATTTACATCTGTTGCTGCGCCATAAGTTGTGCCACTCAGATAAACATTGGTAAACAAAACCGGTTCTCCATTTTCTTTATCATAAACGAAACCACGGACTGTTCCGGTTTGTCCGTATGACATTGAAGTTATCAGAAGTAAGATTGAAATGAAAAAAGGTAAGTGTGTGCTGGAAATTCTGCGCATATACGTTGTTTTTATTTTTTCATGCCGGATAATTCCAGCAATACATCATATTCGTTTTGTGTTAAAGGCATTACCGACAATCTGCCGATTCGTACCAGTGCAATATCTTTTAACCGGGCATCTGCCTTAATAGTCTTTAAAGAAACGGGTGCCTTCAAAGTCTTAAACGGCTTTAGGTCCACTGCTACCCATCGTTCATCGGTAGTCGTTGGATCCTGATAGGATTCTTTTATCACTTTGGCAATGCCAACTACTTCGAGTCCGACATTACTGTGGTAATACATTACAGGATCGCCCTTTTTCATGGAATTTAAATGAATCCTGGCGGCATAATTCCTCACTCCACTCCAGCACGATTGACCATCTTTCAGGAATTCCTGCCAGGAATAAACGGTAGGTTCTGATTTTACCAGCCAATAATTCATTTAATCTTTTGACTCTAATATAAAGGGACGGCAAAGTAATGAAAATTCTCAATCAAATAGGGGGGCGCAATTACAAAAAAGTTGATTGAATGATATTATATCTAATTATTATTCAATAACTTATGAATGTAAATAAAATTTTACCTTAATTTGAACCTACTTAAGTTTGGATATGGCCTGTTTCTGACCATAAAACATCAATTACAATAGGGCAAACTGTACTTCTAATTAAGTTCAAAAACATACTTCAAAACTAACCACCTATGAAAAAAACAATTCTATTATTCGCACTAGCCTTAATTGGCTATACTGCCCAAGCTCAAAAGCATTCATGTTGTCAACCTGCTGCCACTGAGGCATTTGCGATGCTTGGAGCAAAAAGCGACTTTCAATCGGCACATTTAGCACCGGAACCCATTTCATTTGAACCAACAACCGGTAAAATGATCACTTTCAAAACAAATGGAGGTAAAGATGGAAACGCCTTTCAGGTAAATAGTGCTTCTCCATCAAGCCACTATTTGTATGTATTTCATGAGTGGTGGGGATTGAATGATTACATTAAAAAAGAGACTGAAGAACTAGCTGCTGCATTACCGGGAGTTAATGTAATAGCTGTAGATTTATACGATGGTAAAATTGCAACTAATGCGGAAGAAGCCGGTGCTACCATGCAAGCAGTCCGCAAAGAGCGTGCAGAAAGTTTGATATTAGGTGCCTATGAAATTGCCGGAAAAAGTGCTTCCATTCAAACAATAGGTTGGTGCTTTGGTGGTGGTTGGTCGTTACAGGCTGCCATGCTTGCTGGCACTAAAAATATTGGTTGTGTAATGTATTATGGAATGCCGGAAAAAGATGAAAATAAACTCAAAGCTCTCAATGCACCTGTATTGGGAATATTTGCTTCTCAGGATGGCTGGATTAACAAACCGGTTGTTGATGCTTTTGAAACACAAATGAAACAACTGAACAAAGCAGTTACCATTCACTGGTATGATGCTGAACATGCTTTTGCAAATCCCAGCAATCCGAAATTTAATAAAGATGCCGCTTCAGATGCTATGGCTAAATCCATTGCATTTATAAAATCAAATTTCCTGCAGAGATAATTAGCCTGTAGAAAATAAAAAAGCCTGATCAAAACATCTGATCAGGCTTTTTTATGCAAGGTGTATTTCAATTCCACACAAAGGAATATGCAGCAAAATTTATTTTAGTAGCAGAGTAACTGCTGATTCCCCAAATTTTCTTTTGTGATTTATTGGTTGCATAATCTAATTGCACCGGTTCGCTGTTAGGTACCGGACTGCTATACTCGAGAATTCTTACATTCTTGAAATCCTCATAAATCAAAATGAGTGCTCTGTTATAATAAACAACGACCTGTCTGTCGAGATCAATCAGCAACATCTTACATTTATTGCTCAAACGGTCACTAAACCACAAGTCATCTTTTTTAAGTGCCAGATATGTTTTTCTGTTCCCTACTTTTCGAATAAAATTATAGGCATACTGGTATATATAACCATTCGAATAGTTCAGATACAAATTATAGGAATAATCGAACCTTGTATAATAAAAATCCTGAAGGTATTCCCGGTTATTATAGAAGGTTGGAACGGATCCGATTTCAAAAAACTTATACCAATGATTTTGCATGATGAACCAATCTTCCGGCTTGTTGTAAGGCAGTTTTTCCATTGCAAAATTCCGGTATGAATAACGGTAAATAGTTTTTTCTTCGTTATCCATAATCAGCAAATTGTCGTTCTCATCAAACTCCATATTCCTGATACAACCTTTATATTCGAGTTTAAGGCTATCGGTTACCTTTCCATTCCTGATAAAATAAACGACAGGTCGGTTGCAGGAATTAAATGCAATTACTTCTTCTGAATTCACTGCAATTTTAAAGTTGAACTGGCCATCCCCCATAATTAAATTACGGGGAACTGAAAACAGCTCCTCTTTAACAAGTTGGGCATGGATGGGGGATGCTCCAAATAAAACGGAAACCAGCAAACAAAATAATTTATTCATATCAATAGTGAGGGTGCAAATTTAAGAAAGGTTCAGACAGTAAAAGATGACTTTATCAACAAACATTACAAAGCTTTATTGTATGACATAAAAAAAGCCCTGACTTCTGCCAGGGCTTTATAACTATATTGTAAATCAATTAACTGCCAGATATTTCTGTTGCCGGATCTACCGGAAATTTCCCATGAGTAGTCTGATGAACCGGTTGTTTCTTTAGCTTCAGTTTGAATCTTTCAGAAATCAGATACATCGCAGGAACCAACACCAGAGTAAGGAATGTTGCAAAACTTAATCCGAAGATCATAGTCCACGATAATGGCCCCCAGAATGCAACACTATCTCCACCGAAGAAAATGTGTGGGTTTAATTCCGTAAACAGCTTCACAAAATCGATATTCAGACCAACCGCTAAAGGAATCAATCCCAACATAGTGGCTGTGGCAGTCAATAATACCGGAGTCATTCTTGTTTTACCTGCTTCAATAATCGCCTCACGCAACTCCATTCCCTGTTCACGAAGGAGATCCGTAAATTCAACAAGCAGAATTCCATTTCGCACCACAATTCCGGCCAGAGCAACGATACCGATACCTGTCATCAGAATCGACATTTCCATACCGGTGATTGCATAACCCAACAATACTCCAATTAAACTGAAAACAATTTCAGTAAGAATAATCAATGGCTTACTTACAGAATTAAATTGCGTTACCAGAATTAAGAAAATCAATCCTAAAGAAATCAATAAGGCTGATCCAAGAAAAGACATCGTTTCCTGCTGCTCTTGTTGCTGTCCGGTCATATCAATAGTAACACCTTCCGAGAATTTATAATCCTTTGCAGCTTCCTGTACTCTAGGCACAACTTCATTTTCAGAAAATCCTGTCAGAATATTGGAGTATAAGGTAATTACACGCTTCTGATTTTTTCTTTTAATTCCGGCATAAGTTGACGAATACTTAATATCAGTAAATGCAGAAAGTGGTACCTGACGAACCATACCTCCCATATTCATATCACGATAAGTGATTTTCATATTTCTAAGCTGATCAATATTATCACGTTGCTCTTTTTGCAAACGTAATTGAATTTTATATTCGTCATTGGCATCTCTGAATTTGGAAACTTCTTTACCAAATAAAGCCGTCCTTAATTCAGAACCAATTTGTCCGGTAGAAATACCTTCTCTGTTGGCTCTTTCCCTGTCGATGTTGAATACAATTTCAGGTTTATTATTCTGAAGATCTGTTTTCAGTTCTTCCACACCCGGAATCTGTAAAGAGTCGAGATATTTTTTCAATCCTGCAGAAGCGCTTATCAGATCTTCGAAATTATCGCCACTGATTTCAAGATTGATTGGTTTACCAACAGGTGGTCCACCCTGCTCCTGATCGACTGAAATTTCAACCCCCGGCACTCCTTTAATCTCTTTACGGATTTTAGCCAGGTAGTCTTTTGTTGAAACTCCGTCCCGCTTTCCAAATTCAACAAAAGCAATTGAAACTTTCGACCGATTAGGATAAGTGGCAAAATCATTCTCAGCCGGATCAGTAACCCCAACTGCAACATTCGAAATAATAGAAGATACCATTGGATTGTCTGCGCCGACTACATCAGTGACCCTTTTCTCCACAATTTGTGTAATACTATCGGTATAAGCCTGATCGGTTCCAACCGGTAATGTCAAATAAACATAAATAAAATTCGGCTCAGCTGTCGGGAAGAAACTTACTCCGGGAGCACGAGCTATTAATAGCATGATGGTAAGTACAAATAAACCAAGTACGCCCATCAACAAACTCCAGGGACGATCGAGTGCCCATGAAAGGAACTTTTTATACCTGTTTGTGAATGCCGGCCATAAGCGTTCCTGGAATGTTTGAATAGCTTTTACCATCCATAATTTATAGAGTGCAAACAGCAGGAATAAAGTTACAAAGAAATTACCAAGTCCAAAATTTCCGCCTATATATGATAACAAAGCCAATGCACCTAATACAACACCTGCAATCAATAAAGTTCTCTTACGCTTTTGTTTATCTACTACAAATTCATCGGGCTTCATGAAACTAACTGCGAAAACCGGATTTATAATGTAGGCCACAAGGAGCGAGGCTGTTAAAGTTATAATAAGTGTAATAGGCAGGAAGAACATAAATTCACCGATTACACCTTTCCAGAAAGCAAGTGGGACGAATGGAGCCAGAGTTGTCAGTGTACCGGAAAGTACAGGCATAAACACCTCCCCTGTGGCTGTCTTGGCGGCATTA
>CAUJFJ010000269.1 GCA_963169675.1 Bacteroidota bacterium | reverse complement strand
TATTTTACACGTTGTTTTTCACAACAAACATCTGGAATAATATTCTCAATTTTAAAATCACCAGTTCGTGTAAAATCCTTAAAAGTTGGCTCTTTAAGTAAATAGAGTCTACTTAAATCGTCTTTTGATAATGATATTTGGGAAAGTTTTCCCTCTTTAATTGGTGCTATTCGTTCCATGTCATAGCCACCAACACGAACATTTCCATTTATCTTTTCTTCAAAGGATCTAAATTCTGAAATTGATATTGATTTAATTAATTTCATTAAATAATATTAGAGAATTATTTATTGTTTTTCCACTTCGCAAACTCCTGAGGTAATAACTCTACAATCTCATTTCCTTTCATCGAGTTCAGATCATATGTCATCTGATATTGCCGGATAATTCGAACAAGCCTTCTGGCAGAGCCTGCGCCTTTACCGGCGGCTCCTCTTTTGAGATTTTCTTTATATTCATCCCAGTACATCTGATTGGCTGCATCCAGAATGCCTTTATTCAACGCTATTTCCTGGTAAGCCCCAAATTGTTCGGTAATCTCACCTCTTTTCTGAAAGGTTCCAATCAGGAATATTTTAGAAGAATCACCTAATTCAGAATAAATTCTGCAGGGATAAGCCAGTGTATGGCGGTAGTATTTAGTATAGTTTTTGGGATCTCTTAATAAATAAAATGCAGATTCATTTACCTTTCTTTTTCCATGGCCGTCAACCGGACAAATATTATCGAAATAAAAGGCGGATAACCAGGACCACATTCCTTTGTCAAAATACAAGTGTTTATTTGTTCTGAGAGTAAGTCTGTCTGTAAGATAAGGAACCAATTCTTTTTTGTTTTTAAAGTCCACCATCTCAATGCTGACTTCCGGGTCCAGTAATTCAGTGTAATTACTGCCATAGACGAGATCTTCTGGTACAGCATTCAGGGTACCATTACGGATTTCGCCGATTATCCGTTCAAACTCGTTCAGCCCTTCTTCATTAAAGTATCGAATGGTTGTAGTACTCATTATGATGTGTATTTTTCAAATAGCTGTAATTTTTTTGAAAAGGCATTTACACAGTCACACACCCACTCTTCCTGTTCAGGTGTTAAAGAAACTGAATCAGGCAGTATTTCAGGGACGTGACTGATACCCAGGAAGTCTTTCGTGAACCTGAGCCATTGTGCTATCCATGTATCATCGTCTGTTTCAAGTTCTCCGTTTTGAATGATCTTGTCAAGTATTTGCCTGAATGCCATTGGATAAACCAGGCCAATAAAGTGTTTATCCGTTTTAGCTTTATCCTGGATATCAGGGACTCTGTTGTTTAATTCCAGAACAGGTCTTCCTTCATCACCTGTGTCAAAACTCAGTTTCCAGATCTCATGTTTTAGGTCTAATGTATTTACAGGAAGTAAAGGGATCCGGTTGCCAGGCAGCTCATTTGTACTGACCGCCACACCCGTGGTTTTGCCTAATAAAAGACCGATTTCACCAGACTCATCAACAATTGAAATATCAAAAAACACTAACTCAGTTTCAGGCAGTTCAGTAAGTTTTGTGTTATCAGGTATTTGTATATGCCCTACTGTACCAAAGCTGAACCGCTGATATACACCTTTGTAATTCGGTTCAATATAAATCTTCGCTGTTTCAGGTACTTTAAGTCCCTTCAGGTCTATTTCTGCTGTAAAGGATTTTCCCTGATTATCCTTTTGAAGAGAAATCTTTATCCTGTTTTTGGGAATCTTGATTCTTCCGGTATAATTAAAACGTCTGATCATTTTTACTGAATTTTTAAGAACAGGTCACGTTTTTCATCAAAACCTTTAAGTATTATTTCAAAATGCTCTTTGTTTTCAATATCAAACTCCAGTTCATTTTTTTCTCTTTTCGTGAAGTATACACCCTCGGATTCCAATACAATGGGATTTTTGGAAACATCAAAATCAAGTTCCTGATAACTTTTTACAGGGTTACCTCTGGGCACATCATATCCCAGTTTTAAATGAATGCTGTCTGGCACATTTTCCGCCTTTGGGTTTTTAATTATTTTTACTCCTGAAAGTATTTTTTCAACAAGATAAGGCCGTGCATTTCCTTTCAGTTCCTCAAATTCTGGCTCAACAGATTCATCTTCTCCTGTCTTTTTAGTGTCCGGTTTATCTTTCTTTTTGGGCTCTTCTGGTATGTCTGCGGGGATTGAGAAGAACTCAATTAAAAGATCTTTCTGTAAACCTTCAGGTGGGCGCTGAAGACTTTCATATATTTTTTTCAATGTGTTTTTTACAAATACAAGCACTTCCTTACCATGTTCGTATTTTCCTTTGAAATTACGTGAGTCTGCCTGCCATTCTGTATGTGCCGGATTTTCTGAATCCCCCAACATTCTGGCCAGATCGGTATCCTGGATAATTACAATACCTCTGGCGAGCCCTTTTTCCTGGGTGGTAATTCCTGAAATAGTTATTCCGTCTCTGACAAATAGATTGTCTGCTTTATTGAGGGAGAGATCCTTTTCAAGAAAAGCATGGTACCAGCGTATTACCGGAATTGATCCAGCAGGCTGATATTTTACCGGAATTCTGAATGCCACTCTTTCACCGTTTTCAAATTTCTCCCGCACGGCAGCTAATCCTTCTTCGTCAGGTAAAAGCGATTTGGTCCATCGGGGTGTGGATTTCGGATTCGGCTCTTTAAGTGAATAAATCTGATCTTCCGGTAGGTTAAATGTCCACTTCGCCAGTTCAAAAAGCTTATTTAGATTTTCCCGGCTCCTTATTTTCTTGTTTTCATCACCGGCTCCCAGTTCAGCATAATTAATCTTTTCAATAGAAGAACCTATGTTTTCCTTAGTGAGTAAGATCCAATCATCTTCATTTTCAAGCTGAACTTCAAGCTTTCCTTCGAGAATGGGATAAAAGTATTGTTCAATAACCGAATAAGCGAGATGGTTAATGGTGATTTCGCTGGTAACAAAAGGCACCACTATAGAGAAGCCAGGCTGATTCTTACGTTCGAGTCTGAAAATAGTTTCAAAATGGGAGAGCTCGGTTACTGTTTCAACTGGTTCTGCAAAACAGTCATTGGAAACAAAATTGCCATACATGCCATATGGCTTGTATCCAAACTGTTCATTTTTGTCATCCTCACGGTTATGGGTCCGGAGAATACTTTGCCCCATCAATAGTTTACGGGTATCACTTTTTCTAACGGTTACACCCCAAAATGTATTGATAGCTGATGAAGCCGGAAATACAGTTTTGCCCAGCCCCCAGCGCCCAAGTTGATCATCTGTTTTCCCAGAACGACCTACATTACGCCAGAAGTAGTAAAAGTTATGTGGCTGACCATCTTTTATGTTTTCAACATAGGGTTCTTTGGGATTTCCTTCGAGACCTTTTGTTTTAAAATCCTCAAATACCAGAAACTTCATGGGTTGAGAAAAATCAGGAAGAGTTTCAAGGCCGGCACCTTTTGCATGTAGATGTGGCTGAAGGGTTCTGATTAACGGCAGATACTCAGATGGGGTAACAGCATATTTGTCACCGGAAAGAGCAATCCTGACTTTTACCGATTGTGAGGGTTCGATACGGCTCTTTTCATCCAATGCATTCTGAACCCCTTCTCTTACAACCGCATTAGAAATATTATCTACATCCCTGGTAGTAAAGAACTCCCCCTGAACTGGATCTACATCCATATCATCACGTGAACTTGGTTTAAAGCGCCATTCGATCATTTTTTTCTTGTTTACGTTTAACTACTTTAATAAATTCTGAGAAGTTAATGATTTCTGCTTTTTGTTTTTTGTGATAGGAGCTTAAGACTTCAGTCGGAACTACTAATTGGACTGACTTGTTTCTCATTTCATTAGTTTGATCGACTGAGATGGCTGGCTCAAGGGTCAGAAGGTGTTTTCTTTTAATTTTGTCCGCCTCTGCAAGTAGTTGTCGCCACCTGTCTTTTGCTGTGGTTTTTATGCCAAGCATTGTAAGAAGCTCTGATGGATATTTTTTTAAATTATACTGCTTGGTTCCCGGAAACAGAAAGTCTGGCTTGCTTTTACCTTCAGTTTTGGCTTGACGTGAATAGTTAACTTTAAAGGCATCAAAGATTTCAGCAACATGATGATCAAACGCCCACCCTGCTCTGGATTTTCTTCTCTGATGAATTGAAAGTGAAAACCTTATAAATTCATCGACATCTCTGCCGGATTTTCCAAATCCTTTCTTTAGCTTCTCTTCAAGAAGATGTTTCTCGAGTATTTTAAAAAGAATTTCTTCTTGTTGCATCCACATAAGCAAAACAGTGTCTGGATCATCTAATGGAGATACTCCTTTTATTGTACTTCTTGCAAATGAAGAGAAGTCTTTAGTGCTTGGAAATTCATTACCAAACCTTTTCAGAATTTGATCTAAATAATTACTTTCATCATATTTAACTTCAATTCCAATCGCTTCAAGAATATAGCTTCTTGCAAATCCAACCTCAATTTCCGTTTTTGAGAAATCTTTTACAATAAACTTACCAGTCACTTCTTCTAGGCCAAAAAGCCACAACAACTGTTTTTCAATATTTGAATCACTTTCTGCGAATATTATTAATGCCGAGTTTTTACTGATCTCACAGAATATCATCAGGTCGCCTGCATTAACAGATTCAAATAAAGCGAGTGTTTTATAATAAAGCCTATGTTCAGTCCTTGTTTCATGATTTTCTCTTGAATCATACCATGTGACAGATGATTCATCAAACTTGTTACTTTCATCATCATCAGTCAGATATAGGAATTTTGTCTGAAATGATCTTCTATTTAAACCTAACAATTCTTTAAATGACTTGGTTCCATTGAATTCGTGTTGATTAGATTTATTAGGTTTAATTTCCACTTCGGAAATTCTTTTGACTGCTACTCCTTTAAAATATGTAAGTAAAGATTGTGACATATAGGTAAGGTTTTTTTAAAATCCTATTGCATTATTTATGTTTTTTTAGTACACTATATATGTTCGTGCCAACTGCCTGTATTAACGGCATCACTACAGAATTTCCAAATTGCTTATATGCCTGATTCATTGAAACTGCTTCAACTATAAATTTATCAGGATAACCCTGTAATCGTGCCGCTTCCCTTATTGAAAGTCTTCTTGGGTTTTTATTTTTTTGAGGAATAAGAATTTCAGAGCCATCCTTATAATACCTGGCGCTGATTGTTCTAGATATTCCGTTTAAATCAACCAAACCGAATCCAAATCCATTACCTTTCTCTTTGTGTTTTGCCGAGTAGTCCTGTAAGTATTTCCACAGTTTGTCAGTTAGAGTATATTTTGTTTCTGGTTTGGATTCAAGAATGTCTCGTATTTTTTTATCAGCAGCAGGCAGAAT
>CAUJFJ010000268.1 GCA_963169675.1 Bacteroidota bacterium | reverse complement strand
GTGAATGACCCATCCAGAATGGCTACTTCTTTCGCTGGGGTTGTGAGTGGCGATGATGGCAATAACAAAATCTCCATCCGTGGTAATTCTCCATATGGTTTGTTGTGGCGAATGGAAGGTTCTGATATTCCAAATCCAAATCACTTTGCTGCTCCGGGAGCTTCCGGTGGTGGTATTTCTATTCTTAGCTCTCAGACAATGGCCAATTCAGATTTTATGACCGGAGCATTTGCTGCTGAGTATGGCAACGCTCTAAGTGGAATTTTCGATATCCGTTTACGTAAAGGGAATAATGAAAAGTCGGAGTACACCTTGCAAGCAGGATTTCTTGGAATCGATGCTGCTGCAGAAGGACCTTTAGCCAAAGGTTACCAGGGATCTTATCTGGTGAATTACAGGTATTCAACGCTTTCAATCCTCGATAAGCTCGGTGTTCAGGTTGGAGATGGAACGAACGATTTTCAGGACCTGAGTTATAATGTTTTCCTTCCAACAAAAAAGGCAGGTAATTTTACTTTGTTTGGCTTCGGTGGATTAAGTACTTCGCTCTTTGAAGCAGAACGCGATTCTGCGAAATGGGAAGAATCGTACCAAAGATATGATTCAAAATTCACTTCCAATACCGGTGTAGCCGGATTAACACATTCAATTATTCTTGGGAAAAACACCTGGCTGAAGTCTGCTGCGGCATTTTCTGGCAATGAAATTGGATTTAAAGAATCCCGACTGAACAATGCTTATATCGCAGAAGAGAGAAACCGTCAGTTTGCAGGAAACTATAAGTTCACTGTCACTTCTTCGTTAAATCATAAAATCAATTCAAGACATAATATCAGAACGGGATTTATTTTTAATAGCCTTGCTTTTGATGTCGATTATAATGTTTATGAACAGGATTTAAACGCAGTACAACAGACTATTAATGAAAGCGGAAATACTTCTTCCATTCAATTGTTTGCGCAATCAAATTATCATTTATCAGAAAAATTTATTTTGAATAGCGGAGTGCATTATTTTCTGTTGAATTTAAATAATACATATAGTATTGAGCCCCGATTATCTCTTAAGTATGAAATAAATACTTTGCAATCTCTTACTTTAGGGTATGGCTTGCATAGTCAGATGCAACCTTTGGGTGTGTATTTTGCTAAGAATGATTTATCTGTAAAGCCTAATAGTGATCTTGAAATGAGTCAATCACACCATGTAGTATTGGGCTACGACCGAATGCTTGCCGAAAATTTACGACTGAAAGCCGAAGTTTATTATCAATCACTTTTTAATATCCCTGTCAGCAGCGATACTCTCAATTCTTTTTCGATGGTTAATGTTAGCGAAGACTACATTACCGATCCACTTAAGAATGATGGAACCGGAACTAATTATGGTTTGGAGGTTACTATCGAGCAATTTTTAAAACGCGATTTTTATTTTTTATTGGCTACTTCGCTATATGATTCAAAATATAAAGGTTCCGATAAAGTAGAGAGGAATACGCGTTTCAATGGAAATTATGGAATTACTTTAACTGGCGGTAAGGAAATTGTAACCGGTGCTAAATGGAAAAACAGGGTACTTGGGTTTAACCTTAAAACTATTTATCGTGGCGGATTTCGTGGTACGCCGGTTGATCTTCAGGCTTCACAGGCATTGCCCGGACAAGGTGCCGTTTACATCGATAATGAAGCATTTTCTATTCAGTATCCCGATTACTTCAGGGCTGATGTCAGAATAAGTCTGAAACGAAACCGGAAATCTTCTACGCAAACTTTGGCTCTCGATATTCAAAATGTTACTAACCGGAAAAATATTTATGGCAAGTTTTATGATAGTGAATCCGGTAAGATCAAAACGTACTATCAAACTTCATTGATTCCCATCCTTAGCTACAAAATTGAGTTTTAAGATACCGGAAGATTAAGTTTATGAATAGTGATCTCATTTAAACTATTTTAATCCTGAGTTGTTCCTTATATTTGCATCAGGTTTAACTCAATAGTTATGGAATACAGAAAATTAGGATCGTCAGGAGTTCAGGTAAGTGCGTTCTCTTTAGGTAGTTGGCTAACATTTGGTAAGCAAATTACCGATGAAGTGGCAGAAGAATTAATGATTACTGCCTACGAAAATGGTGTCAATTTTTTCGATAATGCTGAAATCTACGCCCGCGGACAATCTGAAATTGTAATGGGGAGGATCCTGAAAAATTTAAATTGGGATCGGTCCTCTTATCTTGTCTCAAGTAAAGTTTTTTTCGGACTGGGTAATGCCGGCCCTAATCAACGTGGATTGAGTCGCAAACATGTTGTGGAAGGCTGTCATGCAGCTTTAAACAGGTTACAGGTTGATTATATCGATTTATTCTTTTGTCACCGCCCCGATAAAGCCACTCCAATTGAAGAAACGGTCTGGACCATGCACAACTTAATTCAACAGGGCAAGATTTTATATTGGGGAACATCAGAATGGGATGCATCTGAAATAATGGAAGCTCATCTCATTGCAAAACAAAACCACCTGATTGGTCCGGTTATGGAACAACCTGAATACAACATGTTCCGCAGAGAAAAACTGGAGAAGGATTTTTTACATCTGTTCAAACATCACGGATTGGGAACTACGATCTGGTCACCTCTGGCTTCCGGAGTGTTATCGGGTAAGTATCTCGATGGCTTCCCGGAAAATACCCGTCTTGGTATGGAAGGACTCGATTGGCTAAAAAATCGTGCCCTGGCTAATGATCGGATTGAGAAAGCTCGAAAAATAAAGAAAATAGCCGATCAGTTGAATGTGTCCATGGTGAAATTGTCACTGGCATGGTGTCTCAAAAATCCAAATGTTAGCACCGTAATTCTTGGAGCCTCTAAAACATCTCAGCTCACTGAAAATTTTGAAGCACTCGATGTAGTTGCACTTTTATCACCGGATGTGATGGATGCTATCGATGCCGTTTTGGATAATAAACCTGTACTGCCGGAGTTTTAAGCTCCCCAACCTTTTTTCAAAGCCAATTTTTGTCAATAGATCCTGGAACATGGAAGTTTTTTAATGCGTCTTATTGCCAATTAATTGGATATTTTACATTAAAAAATAGCGTTTGAATGCGTAAGATATGAAAAATATTTATCTATATATATTCCAATAATGAATGTGTTTAAATACAACACTAAATGAGTGTTTAAGGAGGTAAGAATTCGAATTTATCATCTACCCCAACAGCCACAATCCGCCATAGTTTTGATGAAAATTTAAAGCTATGAAAACGATATTCCAAATTTCAAAACTCACTTGTCTGATTTTGTTTCTTGTTGTTAATTGCAGTCTTGGGCAGACTTCAATCATACTTAATCTTACTACACCCGTTTGCAATGGCGATGGAGTAGTAGTAGCCCAACTGCCTTCCGGCGCTATAGGCCCGTTCACCTACAAATGGTACACCCATCACGGATCGGTAATTCACACATCTAATTTCTTAACTGATACCTTACCTAATTTTAGTGGTGGATTTGTGCACCTTGCCTGTTTTGATATTTCCGGGAATTATTTGGGGGCTGCGAATACCACTTACAACTTTTCATTTCAGGTCATCAAAACTGTTACACCTGATATTTGTCCCACTCAGTCGGGTTCAATTAGCTTAGCTGTTTCAGGTGGTGTGGCTCCCTATAGTTATTCATGGGCACATAACGGAGTTCCTTTTCCAGGTACAACAAACTCACTTAGTGGACTTGTTTCAGGTTATTACAATTGTATAATTACAGATGCTGCCGGTTGTGAAATGGAATTGGGAGATATAGATAGCGTGAACCTGGGAACTCTTGTTCCCAATGTTTCACCGGTACTCGCTTCTGTAACCAGTACACCTGCTTCATGTAATAACGGAACGGCAACGGTATTTCCATCGGGAGGTCAAGCTCCATACACCTATCTGTGGAGTGATGGTCAATCGACAGCCATTGCGACAGGTTTATTGGGTCCTTCTAATTATCAGGTTACTGTAACAGATGCTAACGGTTGTTTTAAAATAAGTTCAGAATATATTAGTAGTACTGTAACCCTTCAAATAACAAACTTAGCTTTACCTGAGAATTGTTCCAATGGCGATGGTTCTATTGTTGTAGCAGCAACAGGAGGTACCGGACCTTACACTTATTTGTGGAATACAATGGCTACTTCACCACAAATAAGTAACCTTGGAGCAGGTAGTTATATCGTTACAGCTACAGATGTGAATAGTTGTTCAAAAACAACTTTTATTCAATTACCTTCTATTTCTCCTGTTCAAGTTAGTTATCAGTCAACCGCTTCTGTTTGCTCCGGTGCTACCGGTTCAATTACAACTACTGTTTCAGGTGGAACACCACCTTACAGTTACCAATGGCTGACTAATCCGATACAAACAATTCCCAATCCTGCTAATCTTGCAGCAGGCAATTATAACTTTATAATTAACGATGCTGCAGGTTGTTTTGCAAATGGAACAGTTCAAGTGCCACAAGCTACTAATCTTACCGCAACAGCCACAACAACTCCGCAAGCTTGTACGGCTTCAAATGGCACTGCAACACTGATTGTATCCGGAGGAGTATCGCCTTATAGTTATTTATGGACAAATGGACAATCAACAATTACTGCAACCGGATTGAGTTTCGGTAATCATTATGGTACAGTAACTGATGCCAACGGTTGTTCTGCAACTGCATGTGCGTTCGTAAGTAATCAATCAATTTTTTCTTTCGTACTTAACCCGGTTTCCGCCAGTTGCGTGTTTGTGCCTGATGGTTCTTTATCTGCAACTATGATTGGTGGAACGCCACCATACACTTACAATTGGTCAAACGGTGCCACTAGTTCATCAATAAGTAATCTATTGCCAGGCAATTATTATTTGCACGTCACCGATGCGAATGGTTGTCATTTCAGTAAGGGTATTAGCTTGGGATATTTGTCTGTAACTCCTTGCGCAGGCATCGTAGAAGGTGTTGTTTATGCCGATTACAACAATAACTGCATTCGCGATGGAGGGGAACCCGGCTTACCAAATATACCTGTTTCATGCAATACCACAGGATTTGTCAAGTACACCATGCCCGATGGAAGTTATAGCTTCTTCGTGCCGCCGGGGAATGTTGATATCCAGCAATTGCCACAC
Organism: Bacteroidota bacterium; assembly: GCA_963169675.1. Lineage (GTDB taxonomy): Bacteria > Bacteroidota > Bacteroidia > AKYH767-A > OLB10 > JADKJB01. The sequence continues at coordinate 36,267 of CAUJFJ010000268.1, read as the reverse complement.
ACTTATTTATATCAAAATTGTCCTTCATCAGGAGTTATTTCTGTAAATGTCCCTTCTGCCGGATCTACTGTAATTCTAAATATTGGTGATTCGGTTCAACTGGTAAACGACCTCAGAGTAAATGTATGGCATCTCACACGCCCACGACCCGGCAGAAATTTTGTAATGGTTGTAACCGAAAATAATGATGGGACCACCATGCAGCCAACACAGTCGGAATATTATTTTGATTCACAAATAAACTATAATTTTGCCTCTGTCCCTCCATTTGCAGCTAATCTGCCGGCTCAACACATTACATTTACAAACAGCAACCTGAATCCCCTGACTTCCCGGAAAATTCAAGTCAATCATCATGTTCCTGTAACAGTTCCTGCAGGAACAATTCTTTCTTTCACGGATTCAATTTTTCCAATTAGTAATGACATTACTCCTTTGAATAATGTAGATACAGAATATGAAGTAGTCATTAATTCTTATGATCCAAATTATAAAGAAGTAACACCTGCCGGAGCCGGAGTTGAAGGATTTATTTCAACCAATGATTCCATTTTAGAGTACGTGATACATTTTCAAAATCTAGGAAATGATTTCGCCGATAATATTTTGGTGGTCGATTCGTTAGATAGTGACCTTGACTGGAGTTCGTTACGAATTCGATATGCGACGCATTCCATGACGACCGAAATTTCTTCAGGTGGCGTGGTATCATTTAATTTTGATAATATCTACCTCCCCTCAGTTTCTCAGAATGAAATTCTTTCAAATGGCTTTTTGGTTTACACCATTAAACAATTGCCCGGTCTGGCTGATGGAACTGAAATTACTAATTCTGCTGATATCTATTTCGATTTTAATGCACCGGTTAAAACGAATACTACTTTAAATACTATTTTAACTACTGATGTTGCAGAAATTGGAAATGAGTTGCAATTGAATTTATTCCCGAATCCTTCAAACGGTATTTTTAATTTATCATACCAAAATTTACCTGCCGGTGAAATAGAAATAAATTTGTTTTCAGTTTCCGGTCAAAATGTGCTGCAGAAAAAATTAAATGCAACAGGTACAGGTAGTGTTCAGGTTGATGGCTCTCAGCTTGCACCCGGAATGTATCTGGCAGAAGTTACAACCGCAGTCGGTAAAAAATTCTATAAAGCAATTATTCAGTAACAGGGGTTATTTTACTGCGGCACTATACTCGGGCTTTGTGTAGTGCCGCCTTTTTATTTTAAGGCTTCCGGTTAGCCAATTTCAGGAATCGGTTTTTTAGTCCCTTTTTACTACTTTTGCCTTATGCAAAAAGTATTTTTTCAGGATCTGGGGCAAATCGACTATAAATTGGCATGGGATTACCAGGAGCAACTGCTTGCGGCTATTGTGAATGAGAAAATGGCCAACAGAAACCTGCCGCCTGCCGATCAATTCGCGCCGAAACATTACCTGCTGTTTTGTGAACACCCTCATGTTTATACCCTTGGGAAAAGTGGTAAAGAGGATCATTTGCTACTAAATGATCAGCAATTACATGATAATCAGGCCGTTTTTTATAAGATCAACAGGGGAGGAGATATCACGTATCATGGACCCGGACAAATAGTTGGGTATCCTATCCTTAACCTCGACTTTTTCTTTAACGATATTCATCTATACCTTCGATATCTTGAGGAGGCGGTCATCTTAACATTAGCCGAATACAATATTGCCGCTTCCCGAATCGATAAACTTACCGGTGTATGGATTGATGCCGAAGATCCTGCCAAAGCACGCAAGATTTGTGCCTTTGGGGTGAGATGCAGCCGTTGGGTTACTATGCATGGCTTTGCTTTCAATGTCAATACCGATCTTTCTTATTTCAATAATATTATTCCTTGCGGGATAACCGATAAGGCTGTTACTTCTCTCAGCCATGAAACAGGAATGATCATGGATATTGAAGAAGTGAAATTGAAATTGCAAAAACATTTATGTAATTTGTTTAACATGGAACTCATCCCCGGATCAGTTCCTCAACTGATCGGATGATGGCTTCTATGAAACGCTCCTGGTGGAAAGTGCTTGTTGGTGTACTGTTGGTTACTACTGCAGTGCTGTGGTTTTCAGGGAAACTTTATTACTTCAAAGCACTTGTCTACAATTATGTAAACATCGATGACCTCAATCTGTTTCATGTCAGAACCGTGGAGGCAGGTAAACCACAACCCTGGAATATTGCATCCGATTTCAATAAGAAAGCACTTACTCCGGAACTACGTAAAGCGCTTGAGCAATATAGAACTGTAGCTTTTCTGGTTGTGCAAAATGATTCCATCCGTTATGAAGAATACTGGGACAATTATGATGCGTCCTCTTTGTCAAATTCTTTTTCGATGGCTAAAAGTATCATTAGTATTCTGATTGGAATAGCTCATGATGAAGGAAAAATTAAAAGCCTCGATCAAACTGCATGCGAATATCTCCCCGATTTTTGTAGTCCCGAAAATAAAATTGTAACCATCCGCCAATTATTGATGATGAGTTCAGGTCTCAATTATGATGAAGGTTATGCAAGCCTCACAAGCCCTGTAACGCGCTCCTATTACGATACGGATCTGCGCAAGCAAATGATGGAACTGAGGGTAGTTACAAAGCCCGGCGTTTCGTTTAATTATATGAGCTCCAATACACAGTTGCTGGGATTTATTCTCGAAAAAGCAACCGGCAAATCTATCAGTGAATACGCTTCTGAAAAATTATGGCAACCCATAGGCGCTGAACATGATGCCAAATGGAGTCTCGATCACAAAGACGGGTCCGAGAAAGCATATTGCTGTTTCTATTCCAATGCACGCGATTTTGCACGTATCGGAAAGCTGTTTTTGAACAAAGGTATGTGGAATGGGAAACAGGTCATTTCGGAAGCTTATGTGAATGCTGCTATTTCACCTGCTCCTATTTCAGATGGTGATGCTCCCAATACCATTTATGGCTATCAATGGTGGCTCACAGATTATAAGGGAACTCCTGTTTTTTATGCACGTGGGATTTTAGGACAGTATATTTTCGTGTTGCCTTCTAAGCAATTGATTTTTGTAAGATTAGGGCATGAGCGTGGTGAAAAGGATGCAAATGGTGAACTATTAGACGTACCTGTTTACCTTAGTGAAGTGATGAAATTGTATGGAGAAAATTTATAATTCGTGAAACTTTTTTACGTTAATTTCGTATTCTATTATTAAGATATTCCAATATGCTGAGAGATATTCCAGAATTAAAAGTTGAAGATATTGCACTTGCTGTAGTGCCTGATGTTGCAGATGGTGAAAAACCGGATGAATTTACAGTTTGGGATGTGTTTTTAATTAACCTGAAGAAACAACGAATTCATGGTGTCCTCGTTAGCTCCAAAGGATATGGTTCTCTGGAAGGTAAAGAAGTGGAGACTTCTGTACTGCGCCACTTTATTGAAGAATTGGAACCTATGTCTGCTGCTGTTGTGGAACCAATCGACCGGGAAGTTTTTGGTTTAAATAATGAATACTGGGTCAGCTTTTACATCGAAAAAACAATCTACGATAAAAAGTATATATTCCTGCCTGAAAGTATATTGGAAGATAATTTCTCACATATTCCGGTCATCAATAAAACAGGTGTGATGATTCGTTGATGTTTTTGGTTTTAGTTCTTTTTTATATATTTGTAGTCTAAACCTTTTTCTATGAATAACATACTTTTCCTCGACATTGAAACTATTCCTCAGTTCCCTTCTTTTGAGGATTGCCCTGAACCATTGCAGCATCTGTGGTCGCGCAAAGCTGAAAACCTGCGTAAAACAGAAGGTGAAACCGCTTCTGATGTCTATAACCGAGCCGGTATCTATGCCGAATTTGGGCGTATCATCTGCATTTCTACAGGTATTCTGACTACTGAAAACGGCGAACCTGTTTTGCGTATCAAATCTTATTTTGGTGATGATGAAGCTGCATTACTGGAAGAATTTGCACGCTTGCTGAATCGTTATTTTTATAAGAACGATTCCAAACTCTGCGCACACAATGGGAAAGAATTTGACTTCCCCTACATTGCCCGCAGAATGGTGATTAATAAAATTAAATTACCGGTTTTACTCGACATCGCAGGTAAAAAACCATGGGAAGTAAATCATCTCGATACCATGGAAATGTGGAAATTCGGCGATTTTAAAAGTTATACGCCACTAAATTTATTGGCTCATGTCCTCGGTATTCCTTCACCAAAAGATGACATCGACGGAAGTCAGGTTTGGTCTGTTTACTGGCACGAAAAAGATCTCAACCGCATTGTCACCTACTGCGAAAAAGATGTCCATGCTCTCGCCAATGTCTACCTTCGAATGAAAGGTTTCCCCGTTATCCCCAAAGAACATGTTGTTAGAGTGGAAGGGTAAGTCATAGGCCATAGGTAATAAGGGTTGTTTGTCGATGAATAAATATTTGGAATTCTCCACCAGAAAAGTCATTTGCAGCTAAAGCTGCGTCATTGGCGGCATGGCCGCAGTCATTAGGTCATTTGCAGCATAGCTGCGTCATTGGCGGCATGGCCGCTGTCATGAGGTCATTGGCAGCATAGCTGCGTCATTGGCGACAAGGCCGTTGTCATTTAATCATTTGCAGCATAGCTGCGTCATTGGTCTTCCATCGTTCAATATCGCTGACAAAACATTGGGCATTCTGCGTTTTACATTGAACATTTTACATTAGAATTTTATAATGAAAATTTTACATTTCAACGAATTTTGATTCTGAGCAGAATCAAAAAATTCTTAATCCTTAATCCTCCCGTCCTCTGCATATTTTTTTAGAAGTAGCCATCTATCATCTATCATCTATCATCTATCATTTCATTCTAAGGTTTTTCCTAATCCACAAATAATCCAAATAGTACAGTACTTTGATGGAAATACTATTTGTTTGTGGATCACTTAAAACCTCACTCAGATTTTTCTGATATGTTGGACGCTTTAAAATGCCGGGTTCATCAGCTTCGATGGCGTTTTTATAGGCAATTGATAAATTACTTCCCGGTGAAAATTGCCATGAATAAATGAAGTCTATATTAAAGGCATTGTAGTTGAAGTTGTTATTGCCATCATATACATAATTGGGTTCATACTCTCCATTCGGTAATAAAGTCAGGTATTTGCGGTAGAGTGCAGTCGACCAGTAATGACGCGCATTCAAAGTGATAAACATGTCGTTTTTGAAATTGTATTTCACCGACAGACTATTCTCATAAGTATGCACTTTTCTTAGACCGTAAATAATATTGTCGGCAGCATCGATATCAGCAAATCCCAGATTATACGGATCAGTATTGAAGAAGGAAATTGCACGGAAAGAAAGTTTATCGTTTACTCTGTAACGAACAGTCAGATTCGCATTAAATCCTTCCGAAACAAACTGGCCAATGAAATTACTGATATTTAAATTCACGTCCACAGCAAGCTTTTTACGATAGTCTGTGCTTAATCCTGCATAAGCATAGTAATACTTTATCGATTTATTATATCTGCCATCCACTCTTGGCTCAAAGTAATCATACGATGCACCGGGAGTTGATCCGCCACCAAAGAAAATACTGTTGTAATCGAGAAACGTAATGAAAAAGTTTGAGTAGTATTCATTTACTACTGGTTTGCCGGTAATAAAGTGAGTAGCATAACTATATCCTATGTTGTTATAGGAGTTGCGAATTTTTCTCCAGGGTTTGTGTACATTGTGTTGGATCTGGAATTCATAAATGGTTCTGTTATTGATCGCCTGAAATCCCAGATCGCTGGTGTAGTAGTTGTTGTCATATGTTGTCCGGTATGCTGCATATTCAAACAAGCCACCTACCTTTTTTGCAAAAAGAGTGTATTTATATCCTACTATATTGTTGTAATTACGTGTTGGTTCTCCATCAATTTTGAAGAATCGCTGACTAACCGCACCTTCGGCTCCAACTTCAAAAGTATTTTTTTTGTTACTTAAACTGAATCCACTGCCGGTTACATTGGAGTCTGAATACTTTTTGTCACGTGTAACGTTGGTGTTGATCAAATACACCCTTGAATTGTTTTTTAGTTGCTGATCAAATACCATCACACTGAAATTGGTTAATGGTTCTGTCAATACTCTGCGTTTATTTCCTTTCGCATCCTCAATGGTAGCATAGGTGTTATCGGTAATGGCATTGAATAAACCAATGCCCATTCCATCATCTGTTCTTCCCGATAGCTTCAACGCATGTAATAGTTTTACTTTCGATGGATTATCAGTTATCGATTCGCCTTCTTGCAATTCACCTTCAATAGAGAAAAATCCCGAAGGTATTTTGCCAATGCGTCTCGAATAAAACAATGAATTCTTATCAAACAGCTCTACACTTTCTTTAAAAAAGGGTCGGTTCTCATCATAAGTTACTTCCCGGTAGCTAAGATTCTTTATTTTATTATCAGATTGCACCTGGCCGAAATCCGGGAATAAGGTCATGTCTAATGTGAAGCGTTCATCAATACCATATTTTACATCGGCACCAACATTATAGGAAAAAGAATTGGAATAGGATGTATTTCCATCGCTGTTTATTACTGGTGTGTTTTCAAGATAGGAGGAAAGGTATGGGGTAAATGATAATCGCAATGGTGCATCTACATCTGTAATGCCTTCCAGTGTGCCCCAATACAATTTCGAGTTATTGGCTTGACTCGGTGTCTTCGACCATTGTGTAAGTTCTCTCGTTCTTCTCACATAACGATTTAATTGGAAAGCCCACTTTTGAATGGGTTCTTTAGGGAAACGAATGGCTGAATATGGAATTTTTATTTCTGCAATCCAACCTTCAGCTGTGATCTTGACTTCACTCTCCCACACTGCATCAAATGATTCATCTGAAACTTTGTTATCAAACTGTACCCCTGATGCATAAATGCCAAAGAAATAAGCGTCTTGTCGTTTATTGTATGGATCAAAACCGATTCGCATATAATCGGCATTGATATCTTCTTCATCACGTGCGCCCATTTCTTTTAAGATGGAATCTGGTGCAGTATCATACATGATGCATCCAATATATATGGCTGAATTGTCATATATAATTCTGACAGATGTTTTCTGATCTGGAACAGAACCTTCTACCGGCTGAAACTGAAAATAGTCAGTAATGGGCGTAGCTTGTTGCCATACTTCATCACTTAAGTCGCCATCGATTTTTGGAGATGCATTCACTCGTGTTGCACGGTGCACTTTTAAACTGTCTTGTGCAGATGCTGAAATTGTGAAAAGAAAAAAGGGCAATAAAAAGACAATTCGGGACATAGATGTTCGGGTTAATACCTGACAAATGTAAAAAATAGACTTAAATTACTGATTTTTAGTCGACTACATGAAAATGTAGGTTTTTTCAAACGCCGGCTGTAACTTTTCAATGTACTTTTTCATCTTATGTTGGTAACCCTTAAATCTGAAAATTATGAAAACATTAAAATTCCCCAATAAAATTGTATTGGCGACATCCGCTGCAATTTTTACTTTATTAATTACTGCTATTCTTTCAACAGCAAATGCACAAAGTAGCGAAACCCGACAGGTTTCCGGATTCCGCAAAATTGATGTTGGCGGAGCATACACGGTTACACTTACACAGGGCAAAACGGAGAGTGTTACGGTAAGTGGTGATGCCGATATTTTAAGTAAAATTGTTACTGTTGTAGAAAGTGGCACACTTAGAATTAAATCGAAAGGTGAATGGAATTCAAAAGGAGCCGTACGTGTAGATATTACTTTTATCGAAATTGATGAAGTTGAGTGCTCCGGATCGGTGAATCTTACAACTACTGCACCTGTGAAATTGAATAAGTTTGAACTTGGAACCAGTGGAGCTGCAAAAACAGAGCTCGATATTACAACAGGATCACTTGAAGTAAGTATCAGTGGTTCCGGAAGTACAACTCTTAAAGGAACTGCCGGTAAAGTTGAACTTGATATATCAGGAGCCGGCAAATACAGCGCTTCCGAGTTGTCTTCTGACTCTTATGAAGTGAATATCTCAGGAGTCGGAAATGCCGAAGTTTGGGTTTCTGGAACTCTTGATGTTTCTGTATCAGGCGCCGGAGTGGTGCGCTACAAAGGCGATCCCAAAGTGAATCAGTCAATTTCCGGTTCCGGAAAAGTTGCCAGAATGAACTAAAATTATTGAAAATAAATCTAGAGCCTGATGATCGGTGTTTCACACCAGAAGATCGACTCCTTTAAGTCATGCTTTATGGCCCCTAATTTTTAATCCTTAATCCTTAATTAAAAAAAGGCGTTTCCCAATCAGGAAACGCCTTTTTTTTATCGCTGTATGCTTATTCCAGAATCTGGAATATTTCATCCAGTTTCGGTGTCAGAATTACTTCAATCCGACGATTCTTTTTTCTCGCTTCAGCAGTGTTAGCGGTATCATTGGGTGAATATTCACCGCGCCCTGCAGGAGTTAATCTGATTGGATTAACATTCGCATTTTTTGTGAGGATTCTAACTACTGATGTAGCCCGCAATACGCTCAAATCCCAATTATCTTTTATAGCGCCACCTTTGATTGGAACATTATCGGTGTGACCTTCAATCAATACATTGATGTCGGTATTTTTTTCAAGGACTACAGCAAGTTGCTTTAAAGCTTCTTCACCTTTAGGATCTACTACAGTACTTCCAGAAGCAAACAGTAACCGCTCTTCCAGCGAAACATAAACTTTACCATTTTTCTGCTCAATGGTAAGTCCATTGTTGTTGAATCCTAACAACGCTTTGGTAACATTATCCTTCAATGCTTTTACCACACTATCTTTACTATCCAATATTTTTTGAAGTTCTGCAACTTTAGCTTCTCTCCAGCGAAGTTTATCACTTATCTCATTTAAATTTTTCTCGCGAAGTTTCAATGAATCTTCTTTCCGCAATAATTCCTCTTGTGTCATTTGTAACTGTTGAATAATTTTTTTGGTCTCTCCCTGATTGGATGCCAAAAGCTTATCATTATTTGCAACCAGCTTTTCATATGAATTGGAGAGCTCATTATATAAGGTAGTGAGTCTGCGATTTGCGGTACCCAACGATAACGTGTCGTTCTTTAACATCCCTAAATCACGGTTTTGGGCCTGCACAGTTTTCTCAAGCTCTTCAATTTTAGTGGTATTATCCAATTGCCCTGCCTTTAATTTGGCATTTTCCTCATCACATTTGAGCTTGGCAACCTTCAGGTCATCAAACATTCTGGATGGAACACACGATGTGAATACGGTGCCGCAAATCAGTAAGCAATAAACTGTTTGTTTTAGGTTTATCATGGTTTTTGGGGTTTTTGGGGATTTAATTTGATGTAAAGTAGTTACTAAATTGACAGTTAACAACTTGTAAATCATTAATTGACGCAAAGTTGCGAAAACTTTCCGATTTAAAGAAGGTATTCCACAGGAATTAATAAATTTGTGACCCTGTAACCAAAAGTAATTTTCCGGACAACTGCAAGTTATTCAATAATTTACAGTCGCCTGATGTATCAACACTATGCTGTTCAACTCGTTCGAATTTCTCATTTACTTTATTGTAGTTACAACGCTGTATTTTACACTGCCCCATAAATACCGGTGGGCTCTTTTGTTGGTTGCAAGTTGTGTTTTTTACATGTTTTTTATTCCCGCTTATATTCTGATTCTTTTTGTCACTATTATAATCGACTATTTCGCAGGTATCCTTATTGAAAATGCTCAGGGTAAACGGCGTAAGCAATATCTCTACATCAGCCTCGTAGCAAACATAGGAGTACTTGCAATTTTTAAATATTATAATTTCCTTAATGATAACATTACTGCAATGTTTTCCTGGGTAGGAAATGAAAATCCAATACCTTACCTCGATATTATTCTCCCAATCGGCCTCTCGTTTCATACCTTTCAGGCCATGAGTTATACCATCGAAGTTTATCGTGGTCATCAACCCGCTGAGCGTCATTTTGGAATTTATTCCCTCTATGTAATGTTTTATCCGCAATTGGTTGCCGGTCCAATTGAACGACCACAAAATTTATTGCATCAGTTCCATACAAAACATTATTTTGAATATAACCGGGTTACCGCAGGTTTGAAACTAATGGCTTGGGGGTTGTTTAAAAAAGCTGTTATCGCCGACCGACTTGCGCTGATGGTTGATACAGTCTACAATGATCCCGGTAGTCATTATGGAATCAGTGTTATTATTGCCACCATTTTCTTTGCATTCCAGATTTATTGCGATTTCTCAGGATACTCCGATATGGCTATCGGTGCTGCTCAGGTTATGGGTTTTCACCTGATGACAAATTTTAACAGACCATATTTTGCTAAATCAATCTCTGAATTCTGGAAACGATGGCATATCTCCCTTTCAACATGGTTCAAAGATTATTTGTATGTTCCATTAGGCGGAAACCGGGTTGTAAAGTGGCGTTGGTATTTTAATTTGTTTATCACTTTTATGATCAGTGGTCTGTGGCATGGAGCTAACTGGACTTTTATCGTTTGGGGTGCTTTGCACGGATTCTATCTGGTCTTTGCACTTATTACCGCCGATTCACGTAATAATTTAAATAAATCTCTGGGCCTGACTAAAAATTCAGCATTACTTAAATGGATGCAATCTATTTCGGTTTTTGTTCTGGTTTCATTTGCATGGATATTCTTCAGGGCCGCTACTATTCAGGATGCCTTTACTCTCATACAGAATGCATTCATAATTAATAGCTCCCAATTATCTGCTACGATGTTCTCCGGAAATTATTATGAATTTTTCCTGGGAGTATTTTTTATTGTGCTCTTGCTCATTATTGAATGGACGAAAAGAGGACGCAAAATGAGGGAATATGTTGACAAACAACCCGCATGGATTCGTTATTCTTTGTACCTGCTGATCGTTCTCGTGATAATTAATTTTGGCGTTTTTGGTGGTAATAATTTTATTTACTTCCAGTTCTGATATTAAATGAAAAAATTAACTACACGAATTGTTTTTTTATCAGCATTGCTTTTTGCTGTGAGTCTGCTGCTGCACTTCGTTGTTTATCCTAAGTTTAATTTAACAGAATGGTCGTGGGGTGCACCTATTTTACACCAGAAGAAAATAGTACTGAACGAATCACCAGATAAATATAATTTGGTAGTTATTGGTTCCAGTAGAGTGCATCGACAGGTAGATCCTGCAATACTCAATTCTCACATTGGTACCGGAAATGAAATTCAAGCTTTCAATGCTGGTGTGAACTGGCTCTTTGCACCAGAATCCTTCTATGTTTTTGATCATCTTAAAAAAGAAAATTCGGGCCTTAAATATGCCGTAATTGAATTGTCTAAAATAAGGACTGTCGATTATTCCAATTTACACACTACCCGGATTATTTATTGGTATTCTTTCAGGTATTTTATGTTTACTATTAAAGCTGTCTGGAATTCTAATTTTTCTCTGATTGAGAAAATAAATACTACCGTGGTACATGTTATTAGTTATGTAGATAATCTCCTTAATCTGGGATATTTTACGGAAGCATTCAGCTTTGACAGTACTATACGATACGACAATTCATTGCCTGATGTTGGTCCCGCGAAAAATGGTTTTAATCCCTATATCGATAGCGAAACAAATTCGGTTACCAATGACCGGGATGAACCTGCCGGACGCTATCAAAAGTTCCTTGCCGACACAAGTGTAGTTACCAAAAGAAAACAATTCAGCAAACAAAAGTTTGATAGATTTGAATCTGATCCGAAGTTACTCAATAAGTACAACGAGGTTTATGCTAAACACCTCAACAACATGATCGACAATGCCGCTCGGAATGGAATTACCTTATTTTTTCTCTTGTCACCAAGAATCGATCTGAAGCAATACGATGAACTAATTCCGCTCTGCCATCATATTAAACCAGGCCACTGCATCGAAATTTCTGATAGCGATAAATTTCCTGAACTTTATTTGGCGTCTAACTCAAGTGATGAAACACACCTGAATACCAAAGGTGCTGAAATCTATTCCTCCATTTTAGCCCGAAAGCTGGATGAATTGATTTTTCAAAGATAAACCGGAGCTCTTTTATAAGATTTTTTATTTCGGCCTCACTTTTGTAGCTTATTAGAAACGATTTCATGGTTTTTTACGTTAAATTTGTATACTAGGCTATAGCAATCAATTATGGCATCACTAAGTGTTAATTGGATTACGGAGAAACATATTGATTTTGAGTACAAAAGGTATGTGCTGCTAGGATACTTGAAGGAAGTTTCCGATAATTTTACCGGTTCCCGCCTCTATCCATCCTTAAGCGAACTAATCACGCATTATCGGAATGTGGTTGCTATTCGCGACAATAAGAAGAATCTCTTCAATAGCTTCCCGGAACGCCTTACTGGCACCGATGCTTCAGGCACCCAACTTACCTATGAAAAAATACTGCAGGATGATCATCTGATGCAGGAAATAGAAAGCATCATCTCGTATGCCGTCCCACTCTTTGAGCAGTATCTGAAGGAAGGTAAAACAGTATATGATTTTATTGAATCCCGCCTCCACATTTTCCCCGTCGGTATTATGCCGCTTAATGCGGATGAAGGGTACTTGATGCTCAAATTTGGTCCCGGCCAGGAAACACTGGTTTACAGTTTTCATCTGACCATATTCGAAAACCCCGACGAAAAATACAGAGGTATTGCGACTAATTTTGTCGGCGTTTGGGAAAAATCAGTCTCTAATACCTTCGAAAATATTAAACTCGACCTGATCCGCCAGTTCCGCCACATGCCAAATCCTGCAACTTATGTGATTGAATCGGAATTGAATATCCCTCTGGAAGAAACTCTTTTACCTATTGCCAGAAGGTCTTTGGTGAAGTTTGTTGCTTCTCAGTTGCCGAATTAATAGCCGATCAACCATTGAGTAGCCGCCAACACCCTCTTTTTTAGTAATTTTCACCGCCGGATATAATTTCTGCGCCGCTCAGTTGTTATCCCTGAGGTGTTTCATCTAGTCCCCCGTTTAATGGTTGCATTCAAGAATGGTTGCTTCTTTTTGTTCCTGATTTGGATGATATCCGGATCAGCATCGGTTTTAGGGCAACCCCTTTCCAATGTGAAGCAAAAATATATTGCCACCAATTCCGATTCTGTTTCCTTCGATTCGCTCTCGGTTGTTCCCGGTTCTCTTGCTGCCTATTTCAGGGATGGCAGTAAAGTCCCCGATTCACTCTATAGCTATAAAGACCCCAATCCGGTAATAGTTTTCCCTAAAAACCGGCAGTTACCCGATTCCATACTTTTGGTTTACCGGACGTTTCCTCTTTTACTCAACAAACCATTCCGCAACCGCGATCGATCGGTAATTGAAAAGAATTACGCAGGAATGTATAACCCCTTTTCATATGGCGAAACATCCGGTGAGCCGGGATTTTTTAAACTCGAAGGATTACAGCGAAATGGAAATATCTCCCGCGGAGTTAGTTTCGGAAATAATCAGGATCTGGTTGTCAACTCAAGTTTTAACCTGCAATTATCCGGCAAGCTGAATGATGATGTGGAAATTCTGGCCGCTATTACCGATAATAATATTCCCGTTCAACCCGAAGGAAATACGCAACAAATTCAGGATTTCGATAAGGTTTTTATTCAATTGTCTAAGAATCGGAGTAAGTTAATAGCCGGCGATTTCGAACTGAAACGCCCTGATAGCTATTTTATGAATTTTTATAAAAAAGGACAGGGTGCCGTTTTTAGTTCCGTCTACAATCCATTTGCCGATACTACCAAGTATATGCGCACTACCGTTAGTGGTGCCATCTCCAAAGGAAAATATGCCAGAAATATTATTAATGGGGTGGAAGCAAACCAGGGACCTTATCGTTTGAATGGTGCCGAAAATGAAACGTTTATAATTGTGCTCTCCGGAACAGAAAAAGTGTTTGTTGATGGCGTCGAAATGGTGAGAGGTGAGCAGTACGATTATGTGATCGATTACAATACAGCTGAAGTAACTTTCACTACACGACGACCCATAACCAAGGATAAGCGGATCGTTGTGGAATTTCAATATTCCGATAAAAATTATTCCCGTACCATGCTGTTTGCAAATCAGGAATACCAGGATAAGAAATGGTCTGTGAAAGCAAATATTTTTTCTGAACAGGACGCAAAAAATCAACCTCTGCTGCAAGATCTTGATGAAGAAGCTAAATTATTGCTGGCAGCTGCAGGTGATAGTATTCAACAGGCATTTTATCCCGGTGTCGATAGTGTTGCATTTAATTCTACGGAAGTTTTATACGCACAACGCGATAGCTCCGGATTTACTTTTTATGAATATTCTACCGATTCCACGGAAGCTTTTTACAGGCTTCGTTTTAGTGTTGTTGGAGCTAATAAAGGTAACTATATTCCAATTGCTGCAAGTGCCAATGGTCGTGTGTTTCAATTTGTGTTTCCCGTTAATAATATCCCGCAAGGGTCTTACGAACCCGTAGTGCTTTTAGTCGCTCCTAAACAACAACAACTTATTACCGTTGGAGCAGGTTATAATATTACATCCAACAGTTCAGTTTTTGTGGAGACTGCCTGGTCGAATAATAATGTGAACTTGTTTTCTTCGAAAGATAAAGCCGATGATACCGGATTTGCATTCCGTGGAGGTGCATCTATGCTTTCCAAACTTTCAAATGATTCGGTAAATGGTTGGAGACTTCGTTCCGCCATCAAGCTGGAGCATGTCAATAAATATTTTAAACCAATCGAAAATTTCCGTGCGGTGGAGTTTTCACGTGATTGGAATCTAGGGACCGCCGCCCTTGTCGGGGATGAGAATGCCGCCGATCTTTCATTGCAATTCGAGAAACCAAAGCAACTTTTGAATTATCAGTTGAAAACATTTCTCAAAGGCGACGATTATCAGGGTTTGATGAATGTGCTTTCTTCCAATGTGAATTTTTTGAAGTTTAATCTGATAACTAACAGCAGTTACCTCATCAGTAAGTCGCCATTGACAGATACCCGATTCCTTCGCTCAGTGTTTGATATATCAAGACCTGTTTGGCGTTTTATCGCAGGTGTGCGTTTGGAGCAGGAACACAATGTGCTAACCGATGTGGCAAGCGATTCTATCAGACTGAATAGTTTTTTATACGACCAGCGAAAAATATACTTCACTTCTAACGATACTTCTAAAACGTTTTTCCGAATCGATTTCTCCAGAAGATATGATTATGCCGTTGCCGGAAATTACCTGAAAAAATCTACGGTTGCCGATGAAGCTTCTGCTCGCATCGACTTTCTGGGAAATCCGAAAAGCAGATTGTCTATTTCTTCTTCTTACAGGAATCTGGCCGTCCGTGATTCCCAACTTACAACTATTCCTCCCGAAGAATCCTTCCTGAATCGCATGGAATATAATGCCACAATCTGGAAAGGGTTAATCACTTCTACAACTTTTTTTGAAGCTGGTACAGGTCAGGAATTGAAGAAAGAGTATGCTTATGTGGAAGTAACCCCGGGTACCGGAGTGTATACTTATGCCGGTGATTACAATGGAAATGGTGTTAAAGATCTCGATGAGTTTGAAATAGCTGCCTTCGTTGATCAGGCCAATTTTATAAAGGTTTTTCTTCCTACCAATGAATATGTGAAGACCAGAACCAATCAGTTTAATCAGGTACTCACCATTAATCCCGCAGCCTGGTTTATTGAAACGAAAGGTTGGCGCTCTTTTGTTGCCCGCTTCTCGAATCAGGTATCTTATCGTATCGATAATAAAACACTCGAAAAAGATGTGTTGAAAGCACTCAATCCATTCGATGCAAATATTGACGATAGTTTGTTGGTCACTTCCAATGCTGCTTTCAGAAATACCCTTTCATTTAATAGAAACAGTACGGTGTTTGGTCTCGATGCCACGCTTCAATCGAATACCTCAAAATCGTTTCTGACCAATGGTTTTGAATCACGTGTGCTTCAAAGTCTGGTGAATAATTTCAGATGGAATATAAATCGCATCTTCAGCCTGCAGGCAACCACTGAAAATGGAACACGCAAGAGCGCCTCTGAATTCTTTTCAAACCGCGATTATGAAATTGAGTTTTATTCTCTAGAACCTAAGTTCAGTATTCAGCCCGGCCTCTCATTCCGAACTTCATTAACCTACGAATTTAAAAATAAACAAAATGTTGCAACCAATGCAACTGAAAAGTCTGATCAGCACGATGGCGGAATTGAACTAAAATTCAGTTCAGTTAAAAAGGGAGTAGCAACCGCAAAGTTTAATGTGATCATAATCGATTACAACGCACCCGAAAATACGCCTATTGCCTATGAAATTCTGGAAGGTCTCAAAAAAGGAACCAACTACACATGGGGTCTTAGTCTGCAAAGAAATTTATCGAATAGTATTCAGCTCAACCTGAATTATGAAGGAAGAAAACCTCAGGGAACCAATATTATTCACACCGGTGGCGTGCAGGCAAGGGCCTTTTTCTAGATTATTTTAAAGTGAGATTGGTAGAGCCAATTAAATTGCCATCTACATAAATCTCAATAATATATTTGCCTTTGGTGTAGATAGAACCTTTTGTCCAGTACAAACACAAATCAGTTTGTTTGTTATCGTATTCAAAAGATTCTTTGGCAGTATATAGAGTCGCCTGATTGTTGTAAATAAATGTTTCGGAACTGGTCGACATAACAGCGCCATCCGGACTCAACACCCGGAGGTATGCATCTTTGGTTCCACGATCAACAACAAGATTTTCAAGAACTGTAAAGCAGGTACGAATTTTATCAACGGAAGAAGCACGGTTTGATTCTGACTCTTTACCGCTGGAACGATATTTTACTCCGGAAGCTTTGATGTTAATGGTTTTTAATACTGAACCCATTGCAACCTTATTGGCAAGCATGGTGTTTTCCTGAGTCAGGTTCTGAACTTT
This sequence comes from Bacteroidota bacterium, assembly GCA_963169675.1. Lineage (GTDB taxonomy): Bacteria > Bacteroidota > Bacteroidia > AKYH767-A > OLB10 > JADKJB01. The sequence continues at coordinate 19,299 of CAUJFJ010000268.1, read as the reverse complement.
GCCACGCTCTGATAATAAACTGCTATTCAGATTGCTGTTCTGCGCATTCAGTTCTTCATTCGCTAATTTTAAAGAATCCAGATCAGCAATGTATGTCTGGTTAAGTGTTTTTAATGAAGCTAGTTCCTGCTTTGCTCTGCGTAATTGTGCTGCATCTCCGGAATTAATCAGTCGTTGAATTTCGGCCATCTTAGACTTAATTTCTTCGTCTTTTGCAGTAAGCTGGTTTTGTAAACTCGCATTCTCCTGATTTATTTTTTCATACTCCACTTTCATGCGTTGCAATTCAGCCGATAGCGATTCCTTTTCAGATAAGGTGCTCTCCAGAGTCATGTTCACCTCTTCAAGGTGAGTCTTCTTATCGAAAAACTGCCATAGCAATAAGCCGTTAACGCCTAATAGGATGGAAATTACTACAATTACAATGACCTTCTTGGAGTCTTGTTCTTTCTTGTCGAATTCGTTATGCTGCATATTGTTATCTTCCATGGGGCAGGAAACTGTACTGGTTGTGGTAGGTTTATAGTTTACAAAACAGGGTACGAAGTTAAGATAATAATAAATGCCAGTCAATTGTTATTTGCGTTACTACCCTTTTAATCCCAAAAGTCTTATTTTTGTAGTGCTTTTAAGCCCTTTTTCATCCTTTTTCGATACTTTTTATGGCAAATTTCATCTCAGACCTCCTCAATTTATGTTATCCACTTGTTTGTGCCGCCTGCGGAAATGGCTTGTTTCAGGGCGAATCCGTCATTTGTACCCACTGCTTATACCACCTTCCAAAAACTAACTTTCACCTCCAGGAAGGTAATCCCGTTGAAAAACAGTTCTGGGGAAAGGTTCCGGTGTTTGCTGCCACAGCTCTTTATTACTTCAATAAAGGTCAGCGGGTACAACACTTGATTCACCGATTGAAGTATCAGGGAGATAAAGAAGTTGGCTCTTTTACCGGCCGGTATTTGGGTTTAGAATTGTTAAAAGCGACTCGATATCAAGATGTTACACATGTGATTCCGGTGCCTTTGCATGAAAGTAAAAAGCGACTGCGTGGTTACAATCAAAGTGATTTCTTCGGGGAAGGTATAGCTGAATCGATGCGAATTCCGTTCGTCCCCGATTTTCTGATCCGTCAACAGGCTACCAGTTCCCAAACCCGAAAAGCCCGGTATTCCCGCTTCGAAAATATGAATCGCATGTTTGTCCTTAATGAAAGGTATGAAACCCGAAAACCACACTTTTTGCTTGTCGATGATGTCATCACTACCGGTTCAACTCTCGCTTCCTGTGCAGAAACGCTGTTGCTGATTCCAGATTCCCGCGTTAGTCTTGCTACCATTGCTTACGCTAGACTCTAAAAACGTATTTTTGCCATAATATTAGTCCATTATGGCGGAAAATTTAACCGTACTTGATTCAACTTCTTCAAAAACAGATCGTTACGAATCGCTATTGCCTCAACTGAAGGCATTGGTGACCGGTGAACCTAACGTGATTGCCAATCTGGCCAATTTAATGGCTGCCCTAAAACAGTCAATGGGCTTTTTTTGGGTAGGCGTTTATTTTGTTGAGAACGATTCCCTGGTTCTCGGACCTTTTCAGGGACCTGTAGCTTGTACCAGAATAGGTTTTGGTAAAGGTGTTTGCGGTTCTTCCTGGAAAGAACAAAAAGTGTTGATTGTGGAAGATGTGGATGCATTTCCCGGTCATATCGCCTGTAGCTCCCTCTCAAAAAGTGAAATTGTTCTACCCGCATTTAAAAATAATAAAGTCTGGCTGGTGCTCGATGTCGACAGTGAAAAATTGGCAGCTTTCGATGAAACAGATCAAAAATATCTCGGAGAGATTATTAAAATTATAGAATCGCTGTGAATAAAAAACTGAATGCCCTTTTAGGGTTTTTTATTGTTGCATTTTGCATCTCCTGCGCAAATAAAGTTGCACCACAAGGTGGCGATCGTGATGTTAAACCCCCTGTTTTACTAAGCGCTGTACCAGCCGAAAATTCAGTGAATTTTAATGCTTCCGAAGTAGTACTAACGTTCGACGAATACGTGCAGTTGAAGGAAGTAACCAAACAAATTATTATTTCACCACTGTTGAGTCCCGCTCCTGAATTTTTAGTTCGTAAAAAGAGTGTGATTATAAAATTTAACAGCCCACTGCTTCCCGCAACAACTTACACGATTAGTTTCGGAAATGCCATTACTGATAATAATGAAGGGAATGCACTGGCCGCATATCGGTATGTTTTTTCTACAGGTGATTACCTCGATTCACTCATGATCTCCGGCACAATTACCGATGCATCTACTGTAAAATCAACCGAAGGTGTCCTTGCTCTCCTTTATCGCAGTCCCGTTGCCGATTCGGTTCCTCTCAAAAAAGCCCCCGATTATTTTGCTAAGTCGGATGCCACCGGAAAATTTACTATCACCAATGTTGCTGCAGGCACTTATGCATTGTATGCACTCGAAGATAAAAATGGAAATTTTATCCTTGATGCAGTCGATGAACGTGCCGGTTTTTACAGTGAATCGGTGAGCGCAACCGATTCCACAAAAAAGGAACTGGTAGTAGCGCGTCAACCACTTTCACGACAGTCGGTGAAAAGCTCTATTATCGAAGAGCCGGGAAAACTGACTACTGTTTTTTCTCGATCAACAGAAAATCCGAAACCGGTTTTTGCAGATGGATATACAGGTAAATTTATTATTCAAAAAAATGTTTTGAAGGATACTATTGTATTGTACACCACTCCCGAAATGTCTGATTCTGCAAAAGTAATCTGGTATGATGGTGAAGTAGTAATCGACACCGTTGGTTATCGTAAACAACGAGGTTCAGTTGCGCCGAATAAATCATATTTCTCCGGTTTTCCATTTCCGCAAAAAGGCAATCCGCTTCCCGGTGGTTCTAATCCCGCTGTTACATGGACTATACCCACAGCATCAATTGACACCACTAAAATTTTAGTTACCCGCGACTCCATTGCTATTCACCCCGGAATTGCATTCACCGATTCACTGCAAACAAAAATGGTGTTCTCCGGCGAATGGAAATCCGGTGCATATACTATTCAGATTTTACCCGGTGCGGTAACCGATGTCCACGGAAGATCTCATGATACTATTGCATGGAGTTTTAATGCTGCCGGCGATAAAGGGAGAGGTAGTATTACATACAAACTTAGTGGAACCATCAACGAGAATTTTATTTTGCAACTGGTGAATGAAAAAGATGAAATTGTTCGTCAGCATGATGGTAAATCAGACTATACCGGAATCTTTTCTGAGGTTGAACCGGGAATTTACCGTATACGCATTGTGTTCGATCGCAATGGAAATAAATTATGGGATGGTGGTGATGTGTTACGCAGAATTACTCCCGAAAAAATTTATTACCATACCGAATTAATTACTGTTCGGGCAAATTGGGATGTTGAAACGGAGGTTAAGTGGTTAATTAAGTAGTTAATTAGGTGGTTAATTAAGTGGTTAATTAGGTAGTTAATTAAGTAGTTAATTAGGTGGTTAATTAAGTGGTTAATTAGGTAGTTAATTAGGTGGTTAATTAGGTAGTTAATTAAGTGGTTAATTAGGAAGATCGCCTTCGGCTCTGGGAATTTAAAATTCATCGCCTTCGGCTCGGGAACTTATTAGAAGATCGCCTTCGGCTTGGGAGATTTAATTGTAGTTAATTTAGTAGATAATACAGAGATAAATTCAGATATTTAACAGCTCAAATTTATTCGCATAAAAACATTCTTATGGATGCAATTAATTCTTCCCGTGCCCCTGAACCAGTAGGTGCTTATCCTCATGCACGCCGACTTGGAAATTTACTTTTCCTTTCTGGTGTTGGTCCACGCGAACGTGGTACTAAAAAAATTCCCGGTGTTGAACTTAATGACGATGGCACAATTAAGTCTTACGATATAGAAACACAATGCCATTCGGTTTTTAAAAATGTAAAACATATTCTCGAAGAAGCCGGTTCGAAATGGGAGAACATGATTGATGTAACCGTTTTTCTCACGAATATGAAAGATGATTTCGCAACCTACAATCGCCTTTATGCAGAGTATTTTAAGTCTGCAAATCCCTGCCGTACTACTGTAGAAATTAATTGCCTTCCCACACCAATTGCTATTGAGTTAAAAGTGATTGCTACTATTTGAGTCGAAGCGATTGAAATTCAATTAATTGAAATTTTTTCAAGTTGCAATCACCTGAACGTAAAGCATCTAAAGCAAAAAAATAACAAATTCTTTAAGTTAAGAAGCACATTTTTAAGAAAATATGCTTACTTTTGCATTGTAATTGATTAGAGAAAGGGGACATTGTCCCCTTTTTTATTCCGAATGGTGAACAAAGAAAGAATACAATCCATTGTTAATGAATGGATTAAAGACACAGATTGCTTCCTGGTTGAGGTTAAAACCCCGCCCGGTAAAATCACTGTGTTCATCGATAAACCATCCGGAGTTTCACTGGATGAGTGTATCCGGTTAAACCGGCACCTGACAGCCTTACTGGATCCTGAGAATGTTTGGGAGACCAATGAGTTGGAGGTTTCTTCTCCGGGAATGGATCAACCACTGAAGGTTTATCAGCAATACATGCGCCGCATTGGTCGCGAAATTAAAGTGATCACCACAGAAGGAAGAGAAATTAAAGGAATCCTGGAAGCTGCAGACGAATCAGGAATAGAATTGAAAGAAACTACTTCCCGAAAAGAAAATAAGAAGAAAATAATTTCTGAAGTGCAGCATCAGCTTAGCTACGAAAAAATTAAAGAAACAAAATTAATACTATCATTTAAAATTTAAACAGTAATGGATCACTCAGTATTGATTGAATCCTTCTCGGAGTTCAAAGAATTTAAGAGTATTGACCGTGCAACAATGATGAGCATCCTGGAGGATGTATTCAAAAATATGTTGCGTAAAAAGTATGGTACCGCCGATAACCTCGACGTAATCATTAACATCGACAAGGGTGACCTTGAAGTGTGGAGAAATCGTACGATCGTTGAAGATGGTGCTGTTGAAGATCCAAATCTTCAGATTCCTTATTCGGAAGCGGTTAAAATTGAACCCGATTTTGAAATCGGCGAAGAAGTGACAGAGCCCGTTCAGCTGGAAGCATTCGGAAGAAGAGCAGTACTTGCTGCCCGTCAGAATTTGCAAGCCCGTATCATGGAGCTTGAAAAAGATGGCATCTATAAAAAATATAAAGACCGCGCAGGTGAAATTATTACCGGTGAGGTTTATCAGGTTTGGAAAAAAGAAGCTTTAGTACTCGATGATGAAGGAAATGAATTGATTCTTCCTAAAGTTGAACAAATTCCTTCCGACTTTTTCCGTAAAGGAGATTCAGTAAGAGCAGTAGTGCTTCGTGTTGAAATGGTAAATGGTACACCTAAAATTATTCTTTCCAGAACATCTCCGGTGTTCCTCGAAAGACTCTTTGAACAGGAAGTACCTGAAGTATTCGATGGTCTGATCACCATTAAAAATATTGTTCGCGAACCCGGTGAAAGAGCTAAGGTTGCTGTGGAATCTTACGACGATCGTATTGATCCTGTTGGTGCCTGTGTTGGTATGAAAGGTTCTCGTATTCATGGTATCGTTCGTGAATTGAAGAATGAAAATATTGACGTAATCAATTATACAAACAACCTGTCACTGTATATCACCCGTGCACTGTCACCTGCTAAAATTTCTTCCATTAAATTGGATGATGATACCAAGCGTGCTGCAGTATACATGAAACCCGATCAGGTGTCACTTGCCATTGGTAAAGGTGGCCACAACATTCGTCTTGCCGGAAAACTTACCGGTTATGAAATCGATGTGTACCGCGATTCTGATGAGGTTGAAGAAGATGTGGATCTCGACGAATTTACAGATGAAATCGATAGCTGGATTATTGATGAACTGAAAGGAATCGGTTGCGATACAGCTAAGAGTGTACTCGATCTTGGTGTTGAAGATCTGGTGAAAAGAACAGATCTTGAAGAAGAGACAATTCGCGAAGTGATGCGAATTCTGCGCTCTGAATTTGAATAATTTACCCGTGTGAAATGCACGGAATCATTAGCAGTTAAGTAGTAGAAAGAAAATATTAAAGAATGTCAGAAACGTCAACCATAAGACTCAGTAAAGTGCTGAAGGAATTTAGCATCGGGATTGATCATGCTCTTGATTTCCTTGAGAAAAAGGGATTCAAGGTGGAAAAGAACCCGAATGCGAAAATTACAGTGGAGGCTTATGAGCTTTTACAAAGGGAATTTCAAACCGATAAGCAGATTAAAAAAACTGCTGAAGAAATTACTAATCAGAAACTGAAAAAAGATAACGTTGTTATCGAAGCTAAGGTTTCTGCTGAAGTAGTTAAGGAAAAGGAAGTTGAAAATGATGATGAACTGGCAAGAGATCTTATCCAGATTAAGCAGGATGCTGCTGAAAAGGATAAGCCAACTCTGGTAAAAAAGAAAACGAAAAAAGAAGAGGATGCAGAAGCTGCCGAAGCAGAAGTTATCAAAGCTAAAGTTGATAAATCTGCTCCGAAAATCATCGACAAGATTGATCTCGATGCTCTTGAAACTCCAAAGAAAAAAATTGCTAAGAAGAAGGCTGCTGATGCTGCACTTGAAGTAGCACAACAGGCTGAAGAAGCAAAAGCTAAAGCTGAGAAGCCGAAGGCTAAAGAAAAAGAAAAGGAAAAAGAGAAGGAGAAAGAGAAGGAAAACGAGGTTGAAAAAGTAAAAGAGAAGCCTGCTGAAAAGGAGAAGAAAACAGAAACAGCTCCGGTTGCTGAAAAACCAGCCGAAGTAGTTGAAGTTGCTCCTGAAAAAGTGGCTCCCGTTGCTGAAACTCCTGCTCCCGAAGTTCCGGAAACAATTGCTCCTGTTGCTGAATCTCCTGCTTCAGGTGGCGATGTGCCTCCTGCTGAAGTTGCCGGCAAAGATGTTCCGTTCCGGATGGATCGCGATAAACTTAAAGGACCAAATATCCTTGGTAAAATTGTACTTCCGGTTGACCCTCCTAAGAAAAAACCTGTTGCATCAACTTCTACTTTAGATGATGATAAGCGCAAAAAGAAACGTAAACGTACCGAGAAGAAAGTAAATGTTAATGAGTCCGGTACTCCTCGCCCCCCATCTGACAATAAAGGTGGTGAGCCCTGGAAAAAAGGTCCCGGTGGTGGAAACAATACCGGTGGTGGTCAAAAAGGTGGTAAACGTTTCGAACGCCCACCTGTCGCAAAAGTTGAACCTACCGAAAAAGAAATTCAGGATCAGATTAAAGCAACCCTCGCACGTTTAAGTGGTGGTGGTGGTAAGTCGAAAGCATCGAAGTATCGTAAAGAAAAACGCGATGCCTATAAACAAGCTGAGGAAACTGCAGCTGAAGAAGCAAATCAATCAAAAGTAATTCAGGTAACAGAATTCGTTTCCGCAAATGAACTCGCGAAACTGATCGGTGTTCCGGTAACAAGTATCATCGCAACATGTATGAGCCTTGGAATTATCGTTTCCATCAATCAGCGTCTCGATGCCGAAACACTTACTGTTGTTGCTGAAGAATTTGGTTATAAAGTGGAATTCGTTTCCGTTGATGTTCAGGAGGCTATTCAGGAAAAACCGGATGATCCGGAAGATCTGAAACCTCGTGCACCTATCGTTACGGTAATGGGTCACGTAGATCATGGTAAAACATCATTGCTGGATTATATCCGTAAAGCGAATGTAATCGCCGGTGAAGCAGGTGGTATCACCCAGCATATTGGTGCTTACGAAGTAACTCTCGATGATGGCCGAAAAATTACTTTCCTCGATACTCCCGGTCACGAAGCATTTACCGCTATGCGTGCTAGGGGTGCCAAAGTTACCGACGTTGCAATTATTGTAATTGCTGCCGATGATAGCGTGATGCCGCAAACTATTGAAGCAATCAACCACGCTCAGGCCGCTAATGTACCTATCGTTTTTGCGATTAATAAAATCGATAAACCGGGTGCTGCCCCCGATCGTATTAAGGAACAGTTATCTAAAATGAATATCCTCGTTGAAGAATGGGGTGGTAAATATCAGTGCCAGGAAATTTCTGCAAAGCAAGGATTGAATATTGATTCTTTACTTGATAAAGTATTGCTCGAAGCAGAAATGCTCGATCTTAAAGCAAACCCGAATAAAAATGCGGTTGGTACCGTAATCGAATCATCACTCGATAAAGGACGTGGTTACATTACTACTGTTCTGGTTCATAGCGGAAATCTTAAAGTAGGAGATATCGTACTTGCCGGTTGCTATGCCGGTCGTGTGAAAGCTTTGCACAATGAACGAGGTGGCAAAATGGAAAAGGCCGGCCCCGCACAACCTGTAATTATGCTCGGTATGCCGGGTGCCGTACAAGCCGGTGATCAGTTTAATGTAATGGATGATGAACGCGAAGCACGTGAAATTGCCAACAAACGTCTCCAGTTACAACGTGAACAAGGTATTCGTACTCACAAACATATTACACTCGATGAAATCGGTCGCCGTCTGGCAATCGGTAACTTTAAAGAGCTGAATGTAATTGTTAAAGGTGACGTGGATGGTTCTGTGGAAGCACTCGCCGATTCATTACTGAAACTTTCTACAGCAGAAATTCAAGTCAACGTAATTCATAAGTCTGTTGGTGCCATCACCGAATCTGATGTACTCCTTGCTTCTGCATCGAATGCAATTATAATCGGATTCCAGGTTCGCCCTTCACTCAATGCACGTAAACTTGCCGAACAGGAGCAAATTGATATTCGCCTTTACTCTATTATCTACGATGCTATCAATGAAGTGAAAGATGCCATGGAAGGTATGCTTGCACCTGAATTCGAAGAGAAAATTGTTTGTAATATCGAAGTTCGCGAAACATTCAAAATCCCGAAAGCAGGTACAATCGCAGGTTGTATGGTGCTCGATGGTAAAGTCAACAGAAATACCAAAATTCGTGTGGTCAGAGATGGTATCGTTACCTTCTCCGGTGAACTCTCTTCACTCAAACGTTTCAAAGATGATGTGAAAGAAGTTGCTTCCGGCTACGAATGCGGTTTAAGTATCCATAATTATAATGATGTCCAGATTGGCGATATTATTGAAGGATATGAACAAGTTGCAGTCAAAAGAACACTCGCATAATACTGAATATCAGTATATTGTAAATTTTCCGAAATAATTTAACGGACACCTGTAACAACGGCTTACAGGTGTCCGTCTCATTTATAACCACACCGGTGACCTCTGAACCAAATGACCGTACAGGAATACAATAAATGCGTAGATCAATTCTCCGATGGGGTTTATCGCTTTATCCTGCACAATATTAAGGACAAGGAAGAAGCTCAGGATGTTGTTCAGGATACCTTCGAGAAATTGTGGCTGACTCATACCAACGTGAATTTTGAGAAATCAAAATCTTACATTTTTACTACCGCATACAGAACTATGGTAGATAAAATAAGAAGAGGAAAAAAAATGACCCGCATGGAAGATGAACATCTCGAAACCATGAAGACAGATCACAAATTCAGCGACGTTAAACAGATTGTAAGGGATGCCGTATCCCGATTACCTGAAATCCAACAGTCGGTTATTATGTTGCGCGATTATGAAGGGTATTCTTATGAAGAAATTGGTGAGATTACCGGACTGAATGAATCGCAGGTTAAAGTTTATATATACAGGGCACGGACAACCCTGAAGAATTATATCGGAAGTGTTCACAATGTTTTATAAGCACAGCAATGAATATTAACAGAAGCAATTACGAAGAGGTTTTCATCGATTATTTCGATGGAAATCTTGCTGTTGAAAAAGTTGCTGAGCTTTTCCTGTTCCTCGAAAAAAATCCTGATCTGAAGGAAGAATTCGAGAGCTTTTCAGGTGAACCCATTCCCGGATTTGATGAGGTTTTTGATAATAAGGAAGCTCTTAAAAGAGGGGACGTAAATTCCGAAAATATCGATTACTTCCTGATTGGTGATATTGAAAATAATCTTACCAAAAGTGAGCAAGAGCAATTGCAGATGTTCCTTAAAGAAAATCCTCCATTTGTAAAGGAGCATGATTTATATAAAGCTACCATTGTGGCTCCCGATTTGTCAGTGAAGTTTCCGAATAAAGGAAACCTTCGCCAGCCTGTTCCTTTTGCATTTAATACGAATTCAATTATGCGATTTGCCATTGCAGCCGTGCTGCTGTTAATGGTTATTGGTGGCGGATACATTTTATTTACAAAATCATCGAAGCCGGAAGCTCCTGTTTTGGCAGAAGATCAACCGATCGATAGCACTTCTTCCAATGAAAATTCTATAAATTCCGAAAGAAATTTCGCAACGAACACCACAACTCCTGAAAGCAATCAGAAACCCGGTCAAGTGAATAATACGGCTGATCAGAACGCAAATAATCTGACTTCCGCTCCGAAACAAGTGAAGTCAAATCCAGCACAACGGTTTGATGCAGTAACACTGAACCCGGCAATAGCAAATACTCCGATTTCCACAGATAAAAACATATATGCTGAACCGTTAGCAACCGTTCCTGCTGTTGCACCAAATTTAAACAACGCCGGAATAGCAATGGAAATAGCAGGTAAGCCTCAGCAAATTGAAACACTGGCTTCCAATTCAAACGCATCTGCTTCCGGCAATTATCTTTCTGTTTGGGAAGCTATGCGCAAAGCCGGTGATGAAGGTATCCGGAAAATTGCCGGTGCTCCTTCTGATGAGCTTGCTTTAGTCGATGACTCCGAAAATTCAAAAGTGAAAATGATTGATGTTGTTGAAAAGGGCATTGAGAAAATTTCGAATGATAAAGTTAAACTGGATGCCGGTTATAATGAATCTGCAGAACGAAATTCTTACCGCTTTTCAATCGGTAAACTAAGAATTGAAAAAAATTAATTTGTTTTTAATAACCACCTGTAACAAATACGAATGCCATTCCGTCACATTTATAAGAACGGAAAATTAAATAATCAAATTATGAAAACTCTAAGAAATATTGCCGCAGGATTAATGATTGCAGTTACTGCATTTCCTGCAAGCGCACAATCAGATCAGTCATTTAACAGAATACGAATCGCGGGACCATCGGAAGTAATTTTACGCCAGGGACCTGTTCACAGTGTTTCCACAGAAGGTAATACCATCACCCGAATTAATTATAATATCGACGATAATTGGTTAAATATTAATGGTGCTTCCGGAGAAGATATTGTAGTGACTGCTCCCGATATCAAACAAATCGATATCAGTGGAATCGGGTCTATTGAATCAGATGGTATATTCAAAGTGGAAGAACTCGATCTTAAAGTTACCGGATCCGGAAAAATTGAACTCGATATTCAGGCAACAAAAGTGAAGGCTATGATCAGTGGTGCCGGCAAAATTGATCTCGATGGTACTGCCGATGAAATGCGTGTCGATATCAGTGGTTCAGGTAAAATTGACGCTGAAGAACTCAAAGTGAAAAAGTGCACTGCGAATATCAGTGGTAGTGGCAAGTGTTTGGTGGATGTAACCGATGAACTTAATACAAATATCAGTGGAAGCGGAAGTGTATATTATGTTACTAAACCAACAAACCTGAATAATAATATCTCAGGAGTAGGTAAGGTAGGAAGTGGTGATGCGGTTGAAAGTGATACTACACGGATTATGTTTGGCAAGACTAAAGTGTTGATCATCGGTGGAAACGAAAAACAGGTTAAAGGATCCTTTAAAGATCTTATAAATGAAAGGGAATGTAACGAAGTTAAAAGTCATTGGGCTGGATTCGAATTAGGAATAAATACCTATGTAACCAGCGATAACAAAACGGATTTACCTCCCGGATATAATTTCCTGGAATTGCGTGAGGAGAAATCAATTGCAGTTAACTTTAACGTTATTGACTATCAGATTCAATTGTACCGCCGCAATATTATGCTGGTCACCGGACTCGGTTTTACCTATAACAACTACCGGTTTAAATCAGATACCTACCTCGAGCAAAATACTACACAGGTAACTCCGGTAACCGTTGCAGGATTGAATTTGAAGAAAAATAAATTGGTTGCAAGCTATCTCACTGTTCCGTTATTGCTGGAGTTTAATACTTCTCAAAACGCCGACAAAACAGTTCACCTGGCAGTTGGAGTAATTGGTGGACTAAGAATTGGATCGCATCTGAAACTGGTTAAGGAAGAAGGTAATAGAGAATCAAAAAGTAAAGTGTTCGACGATTTTAATCTGAATCCATTCCGCTATGATGCAACTGTGAGGTTAGGTTACCGGAACTTCACCGTTTTTGGAAGCTATAATATGGCCGGTTTGTTTAAAGATAATAAAGGTCCTGAATTATATCCGGTGACTGTCGGATTAAGAGTTATAGGTTGGTAATGCTATTTTCCCGGCGGGTATTTAGTCCGGTCACCCTCAGCAAATAATTCCTACTCAGCATAGGGTTAATAACTGAAAGGTTCCTGCTAATCAAGTACTTGTTAAGTGCCGGTTTATTGAGGTCGCAGACGGGGTGGTTCCCGTCTGCTTTTTTTATGTCCATCCCGGTTGTGTTTTTCTCCTTAATTCAACTTATTCTTAGTGGAATTAAGGAGGTTTTATTATGGTTACTTTTCGATAATTGCTATTTTATCTAAACCCTGTTTACCGATCAAACTCCTTAATTCATAAACTTTTAACAAATTTCCCATCTATCATCTATCATTTATCATCTATCATCTGATATCTGTTATCTTTGCCCCATGGAACTAAACGATCAGGAACAGCTTCGGCGTAAGGCACTTGATGAGCTTTACAGCCTCGGTATTAATCCCTACCCGGCTGAATTATTTGAATTTAATACAACTTCAAAGTATATACTCGATAATTTCGAAAGGGATCCATCGGCATTGACCAATCTCTCTATTGCCGGCCGTATTATGAGTCGCCGTATTATGGGGAATGCTTCTTTTGTGGAATTGCAGGATTCACATGGCAGAATTCAGCTCTATTTCAGAAGAGATGATATTTGTCCGGGCGATGATAAAACTTTGTACAATACAGTCTTTAAGAAACTGCTCGATATTGGCGATATTATTGGCGTTCAGGGATATGCTTTCAAAACTCAGTTGGGTGAAATCAGCATTCATGTAACTGAATTTAAAATTTTGTCTAAGTCACTCCGGCCGTTGCCTGTTGTTAAAGAAAAAGATGGTCAGTTGTTTGATGCCTTTTCAGATCCTGAACAACGTTACCGTCAGCGGTATGTCGATCTCATTGTGAATCCACATGTGCGCGAGACTTTCATCAAACGGACCCAACTGACTAACTCCATGAGATCTTATCTCAATACAAAGGGTTATCTGGAAGTGGAAACACCTATTCTGCAACCCCTTTACGGAGGTGCTGCTGCTAGGCCGTTTAAAACGCATCACAATACCCTCGATATGACCCTTTACCTGCGTATTGCGAACGAGCTATACCTGAAGCGTCTTATTGTTGGAGGTTATGATGGGGTCTATGAGTTCTCGAAAGATTTCAGAAATGAAGGAATGAGCCGCTTTCATAATCCCGAGTTCACTCAAATGGAACTTTATGTTGCCTACAAAGATTATCAGTGGATGATGAATCTCGTAGAGGAAATGGTGGAAAAAATTGCAATGGATCTGCATGGAACAACGGCTGTAAAAGTGGGTGATCATACCATCGATTTTAAGCGCCCCTGGAAACGGTTCAGTATGTATGAAGCTATTCAGCACTTCACCGGATTCGATATCGCTGAGATGGACGAAAAAGGTATCAGAGAGGTAGCAACGAAACTGAATATTAAAACAGACGAAAGTATGGGCCGCGGAAAGCTTATCGATGAAATTTTCGGTGAGACCTGTGAACATAAACTTATCCAGCCAACATTTATCACAGATTATCCTGTGGAGATGTCGCCACTCGCAAAAAAGCATCGCTCGAAACCGGGATTGGTAGAACGCTTTGAAGCAATTTGCAATGGTAAGGAAATTTGCAATGCATTCAGTGAATTGAATGATCCTATCGATCAGCGCAAACGTTTTGAGGAACAACTGGAGCTCGGTAAACGTGGTGATGAAGAAGCCATGCAACTCGACGAAGATTTTCTTCGAGCTATAGAATTTGGTATGCCTCCAACTGCCGGACTTGGAATAGGTATCGATCGTTTGAGTATGATCATGACTAATTCTGCTTCTATTCAGGATGTGCTCTTCTTTCCGCAAATGCGCCCAGAGACTAATACCGGTGGCTTAAACGTTGATCAGGCTCTTGAAGGAATTCCTTCTCCCTGGGATGAGGTACTCACAAAAATGGGAGTCACTACCAAAGATCAGTTGAAAAGTCTGAACCCAAATAAACTATTCAACGACCTTGGCGGGATGCGTAAGAAGCTTAAAATTGAAGCACCTATGCCGGCAATTGATGATGTTAAAAACTGGATGAATAATTAATTGCTGCAGGAAGCGGAAAATAATTTTAACGAATAAAAAAAGCGGGTTATGATTTTTCATAGCCCGCTTTTGTATTTATTGGTAATTTGCTTAATCAATCACAAGCATCTTGCGGCGCATAAGTTTGGAACCTGCTTTTAATTCATAGAAATAGGTGCCGTTGGCAAGTGGTTCATCAAATACTTTTACATGCTTACCATATCCTAAAATTTCTTTATTGACAGGAATAGCGATACACCTTCCAAAAAAATCATAAACTTTTAAAGTCACTTCTTCTGTCTGGTGAAGTTTAAAGCTGAACGTTGTTTGTTGCTTATAAGGATTCGGATAATTCTGCTCCAGCAACAGTACATCATTTGACAAACCATTATTATTTTCTATGCCGGTTGCCAATGGATCTATAATGGCCGTCCAAAGTGTAAGTGATCCGTTGTGCAGTCGTGTCCAGATCGGGCGTACGACATTGTTATGAGCAGTAACATTGGTGTAATCACCGAAGAAAACTCCGGGAGTGGGAATGAATGGCGTATCACTGACCTTAAAATTCTGAAAGGTATTTCCGCCATCTGCAGAACGAGCCATATAAACATCCGTACGTGTATCATTGTAATTCCTGCGATCATAAAATACAAACCATAGTTCTCCTGTTGCCTGATCCAAAGTCATCCATGTAAAAAACTGTTGACGGTTTGATGTATCATCATTTACTTTAATGGGAGCACTCCAGGTGTTGCCACCATCAACCGATTTCACGAGCCATACATCAGTATCAGTGACTCCGTTACGCTGATCGGTCCAGCTAATGTAAATGGTTCCATGATTCGGACCACCACTCAAATCACATGTTGTTATTGGCAATCCATTGGCGCGGTAAATTCCGGGGATAGCAAAATCCCAGCCTCCGGGAATGGCACTCACAAAAATATCCTGACTTAACCAGGTGTTTCCACCATCCGTTGAACGGTCAAAAACCAATCCCGCTGGACCGGCCCATGCAACATATACTTCACCATTTGGTCCAATTGCAGGAACAGCACCCTCGGTAGTGTTATCTTCATCAATACAGTCACCCGACACTTCATTTATTTTTAATGCACTACTCCAGGTCTGCCCCTGATCGAGTGATCGTGAAAACATAATTCGGGAACTGTCAGTTGGAATATTGCTGCCATACGCATCAAATTCAGTCCAGGTCATGTAAATGCCATTGGTGTTTTTATTGATTGCCACCCAATGTTTATCCTGTGCTTTGTTGCCATTTAACCCGGTGTAGGTTCCCGGTGTCCAAATTCCGCCGGGTGAATTGGTGCGTTGGCAAACGATGCGGTCGATCCAACTTCCCGATGGTGGATTACTCAAATGGAAAAAATAAAAACTGCCTGTGGTGTCGCATGCAATCACAGGATCACCCCAAACGCCATAGGTGCTCGTGAGTAAATCTTCTGTCCATGTTAAGCCTCCATCAGTAGAGTAGTAGTAGTTATCGATGTTAGAACCTGCAACCAGTTCATTGGTATTTTTCGGATTGATGGCAATAGATGGTTCATTCGGAAAGTTATTGCTGCTGATCATCACATTGGTATGTTGTGCGTTTATCAGGGAACAACTTCCGGTTGCTATTGCAAGAATGAAGAATGTTATTTTCCTTTTCATGTGGTGTGCTTGTTTTAGGAATGCTATTATTGTCTCAGCATTTTAATTTCAACAATATCATCCGGCTTACCTTCAG
This sequence comes from Bacteroidota bacterium, assembly GCA_963169675.1. Classification (GTDB taxonomy): domain Bacteria; phylum Bacteroidota; class Bacteroidia; order AKYH767-A; family OLB10; genus JADKJB01. The sequence continues at coordinate 3,067 of CAUJFJ010000268.1, read as the reverse complement.
TTTTGGTGATACTCTTTAATTCATATTCTTTGGGCGACAGAAAATGATAGCTGATTGTTTTTTCAATCATTGCTGCTCCCGATTGATGCGACGCTTTCAGCAATAATTTTTTGGTAGTTTCCCAAATGCCTTTGTAAAACCAGGTTTCACCATTGCTGTCAATTGTATACATGTAAGTAGTATCGCCTGTAGCGCTGTAGCTGAAAATTCTTGCTGCCTGATATTTTCCCTTCTCAGGAATCATAGCAACTTCCGTAAGTTGTACTCCCCAGCCACCTGCAACTTTTTCAGAGGTGTGGCTCAGCTTATATTTTATTTTTTTCTTCTCCACCACAGTAACCATTTCACCTTTCCATTCTCCGTTAAATGCAGTAAGCATTTTCATACGATCGGGTGGTTTGTTGGCAACTTGTGCAGTAGCAGATTTTGAAATCGATAAAATTGCAATACAAATGAAAATCAGGATAAACGACTTGGACAGTTTCATAAAATTTGTTTTATTCAGTATAATAGACTTTAAATGATCCATTCGATAATGTTTTGTCTCCGGCAGTATTATTATTCAGGGTAACCAGAAAAGTACCCGTTACAAAATTCAGCGAAGTATTATGTTCTGTTATGGTAATTGATCCGGGATTGGTATTGGTAGATTGGTATACGGTTCCGTTATCGGTATATTGAAACTTGTTTCGGCTAAATTTTGCGGAATAAGTTCCGGGTGAAAGATCATCCAGCATAATTGAAATGGTGCGGCTGTTGCCGGATGATGCCCCTGAGACAGCAAGTGAACCCGATAAAGCACCATTCAGGGTTGAATCGGCACACCACGTGAGGTTATCGATGCGGGCACTTAAAAATATGCCTCCGTTAGAGGAACAGGATGGGTTGTTGGGTGATGCCGGATTATCGTCTTTGGTATCACATCCTGCAAATAAAGCCGTGAATGACAGGAGCAGTGCTAAAATCCGTGTTTTTAAACCTTTCATCTTACAAATTTAAGGTTTTGTAAGGTGCAATGTAATGTTTTAGCCAAATTTTACCCAAACCCGATACTTGAGATATGGTATAATGGAGTCATGAAAAAGATGCGGTTTTTAATGGAAGACCTTGAAACCAGAGCCGGAGTGCTTTTGGAAGCAGGGAGTTTTCTTGCACTGCGAAAAGAGCGGGGCAAGACTTGTGCGTTGTACGAATTATACGGCCGCTATGTGGAAGTGGTAGTGAAAAGTAAAGAAGTTGAGGATATCGACTTTCTGAATGATACCAACAGGTTGGCCCTGTACGTAAAGAAAAGAGAGTTGCGTCACCTGATCAGTTAGAAATAAAAATGGGCGAACTTACGGGTCCGCCCTGGGCTAACACAACTTTTTTTTCAATTAACTTCGGTATATAAAATCATTCAGATTAAGTATGCTGCTTTCAAATGTGAATGCATCATTCACCACAAAGTAATTTTGTTTATCTACAGTTTGCGCATAAGCATACTTAGCAAGTTCCAGTTTATTCGATTCGAAAGTCATCATGTTCATCAGTGCATATACCTGACGGGTGGTTACCATGTTATGTGCAATGGCTTGTTTTGCTACTTGCATACGACTGCTGTCAAAACTCAATCGGTCGATAGTATTTCGTAACTGATCAAATTCATAATCACTCATTCCATATTGAACAGGTTCTGGCATGTAAGGAGTTGCACAAACAGGTGCTACAACGAATGGAATAATTTTGTTAATTCGGAATCTGTTCTGACGATCAATCATTGCATTTATTTGTGCGCCTGAAGGAAGGTCGATGTAACCACTGAATACAAGTACTGGAACAGTATGTGGGCCATAGTAACCATGCTCTAAACGGGTAACTCTTAAAAAGTGTTGACCGGGAGCAATCGCTTTTAATTGGAAACGATTTGTCGGTGTATTAAAAACCTGATGGTCGATGTTAACTGTGAACAATGCCTGATCAAATAATCTCAGGTTAAAGTCCGACGCCAGGTGCGATGCTCTGATCTGCACGGAGGCGTACATAATAATCGCGATAATGAGTACGATCTTTTTCATGTTTTGTGTCCTCCATTTTTTAAGTTAGATGGAAGCCACTTTTCAATTCTCATGCCAAAAAATCTGAAAGGCTTGTAAATCGCTGAATATCAGCAACAAAAAACGCTCCGAAGAGCGTGCATAGAATTTTTAAGAATATATTATTTTATGTTTTTCAGTGCAAAACGCAATCTATATTAATATTCTCCAGAAAAGGAGCCAGCAATTCAGTTGAAGTAAATGCACGGATGTTTTCCACCTGATTTCCCTCTATATGGTACCATAATTCGATGTAGTAATTGTTAAGATGAAAGAGATTAATACGGTATTTATCCTTTTCATAAACATGCAAAAAAGCAGCGCCATGCCAAAGATACCAGGCCTTTTCATCAGTACTCAATTCATTAAATTCTGTAATAGAAACGTTTTTTGTCATTTTAAAGTGGTTTTTATCGTGTGATGTAACCAATTTAGCCTCGCCCCCAAAGAGACCTATCTCTTTTTTGGTGAATGTATCTTATTTTGGGGTGCAATAGCACCATTTGTATGTTAAAATGCTTGCCCCTGAGCGCAGTCGAATGGGTGCCCAGAGCGCAGCCGAGGGGTGCTAATGTGCCAATGTGCTAGTGTGCTAATGGAATGTAATTGTGTAGAAATATGTGGTCCCCGTCCGCCAGATGGCGGATTGAGGCGTGCTGATGCGCTGCCCTGAGCATCGCCGAAGGGTGCTGATTTTTTGTTCCTTAGTTACAAAGATGTGACTGCTTTTTGATGTGCTAATGCTTGCCCAGAGCGAAGCCGAGGGGTGCAAATGTGCTGGTGTGCTGATTTTTCGTTTCTCAGTAACAAAAATGTGACTGCTCTTGATTTGGTGATTTGATAATTCTTTTCCCTGAGCGTAGTCGTATTCTAGGATATCCAAATTAGCAAATTTATTTATCATTTAAGCTGCATTTTTGTAGTTATCAACATACATTTCTTGCCTTTTCACTACAGCAAATATTCGTAAGATGAGTTTGAATTTTACATTG
>CAUJFJ010000267.1 GCA_963169675.1 Bacteroidota bacterium | reverse complement strand
CATAAAAAAAGGCTGCTTCTTCTGAAGCAGCCTTTTTTTATGGAACCATTTCCCGGAAATACAGCGAGGGTATAAAAATCATTTTCTCTTGATTACTGACCACTGATCCCGGTTCGTAGACGCATGGCAATGCGTCTCTATATTGTCACTGATCACTGATTACTGCCTACTGATTACTGATCCCGGTTCGTAGACGCATGGCAATGCGTCTCTACATTGTCATTGATCACTGGTTCGTAGACGCATTGAAATGCGTCTCTACATTGCCACTGATCCCGGTTCGTAGACGCATGGCAATGCGTGTCTACATTGTCACTGATCACTGCCTACTGCCTACTGATCACTGATCCCGGTTCGTAGACGCATGGCAATGCGTCTCTACATTGTCACTGATCACTGATAACTGATCACTGATCACTGATAACTAGAATTTCATTTGCATTCTTACAGTCACAACATTATCTGTGCGATCTTTAGTGTATCCCGACAAATTCTCAGACGTTTCATTGGTAACCATGTCATAATAGGTCGAAATTTTTAAATTGGAATCAACCATCCATGCAGCACCAACTCCAAAGGTATCGTAGCGCAAATCGGCAACGCCGGTACTTTTTACACTGCTGCTTTTACCAATATCATTTCCTTCAACATCAGTATTAGGATCATACCAATCGTATTTCAGAACTACCTGAAAAGGTGTTTTAGCAATTTGTTGTGTCAGATAAAAAACTGCACCACCAAAATTTCTCATGTAAATGTCTTTGGTAACCGGATTTTTATCATTCGGACTTTTGGTATCAGAAGAACTACCTGGTTGTTCACCTGAAATTACTTCAGCACGTAATGAAGTTTGTCCCGCTTTCCAATCGTATGAAATTTGTGCATCTACACCCATATAATTTCTCTCTGTATAATTTCGCGATCCAATTCCTAATGAGCCATTATCGGTTGCTGCCGATTCAACAATAAATCCTTTTACACCGTTAGCTCCGGTACCTGATTTGAAAACGTTCACAGAGTCGATTCTGTATCCCCCGGCATAATATGAAAGTCCAAGTCCAACTTTAAGTTTGTTATCAGAAAAATTCTTTTCCAATGATAATCTTCCTGAAAAATCTTTCTTTTTATCGAAATCAGAGACATCACCACCTGCACCAGGAGCACCATTTCCGTTAAACCAGCCTGCCTCCAGTTTTAGCCATTCAAAACCCGATTTAGAAGGCCCCTGAATGGTTATCATCCCGCCAAGGTCACGTTCCCCAGGAAATAATAATTGGATCATTCTGGAGCGCTCAGGAGATTCTCTTAAGCTTGATGAATAAAATATTTCATGTCCGAATGGTTTTACAAATAAACCTCCTGTAACCGAAACCCAACCCGACCATGGATCAGTAAGTTTTACATAAGCATCTTTAAGGGTGAGTCCTTTTTCGGTCCCATCTATTTGCAACACAGCCATTGAAGTTGTTATTCCCTTCGAATTGGCTGATCCGGTGTATTGAAACTTAGCACGTCCCCGGCGAACCATGAATCGCTTGTCGACACCTGCCGCAAAATTACCGCCATTGAATGATTGCTGTCCTGAGGAATCGGCATATTGAAACTGAGCCTGGACATAACCCGAGACTTTCAATTTTTTAAGGCCCGACACTTCCTTTTTCAGGCTGTTAATAGAAGCAGCCAGAGAATCGTTTGAAACCTGTGCTGTTGCCGTCCCGCCTATTAGCAGTGTGAGCAAACCAATCAATGTTATTTTATTTATCATGTTATCTTAATTTTATTGCGCAAATAAATTAAGTATTTGTTATTTGTAATCAATTCCAATGTTAACAAATCGTTAATAGTCCGATTGTTAGCTTTAAAAACAAAAAGCCGGTCCATGATAAACATGAACCGGCTTTAAAGAGTTTAGCGAAACTTATTCCGCATCTTTAACCATATCGAGTTTTCCTTTCAGTTTGGAAATTTCCTCTTTGGCATGTTTAATCTTTTCCTCGAATTCGGATTTCAGCTTTTCTGCATTTTTAGATTTGGCAAAGAAACCGATATTGTTTTCCCACACTTGAACTTCATTTTTAAGTTCGGTAATTTTATGAAGCAGGGATTTGCGTTCAGAATCCATTTTACCTCCGGAATCCGCATGGCGAATATGATCCAGCTTTTGCTGGTATCTGACTTTCTGACGATCGTTGGAAGAAACCTTGAGTTTATCGAAATGCCCATCGATTGCTTTTTTGAAGCGATTCATGATCTCTTCTTTTTTATTCAATGGCACCATTCCCATTTCCGACCAACGGCGCTGGAAAGCTTTTAATTCTTCGAAGCTGGTAGCATAATCTTCATTAAGCTGATATCCTTCTATTTCTTCTATGAGTGCAATTTTCTTTACCAGGTTCTCATCATGTTCTTTGTCGAGGACAGAGAAGTGATCAGATTTATTCTTAAAGAATGCATCACAGGCTGTACGGAATCTTTTCCAGATTTTTTCAGAGTGCTTATCTCCTACTGATCCACCTTTTTTCCATTCTTGTTGTAAGCGAATTAATTCTGCAGTAGTCGCTTTCCAGTCGGTACTGTTTTGTAATGCTTCAGCCTGAATACACAATTCTGTTTTCTGTTGCAAATTTGCAGCAAACTCCTGTTTCCTTTTGTGATAGAAATCGTTTTTAGCTTTATAGAATGCATCACAAGTTCCCTTGAAGCGATTCCAGATTTCATCATTAAACTTCTTATCTGCGGGTCCAATTTTCTTCCAGGCTGCCTGAAGTTCACCTATAGCCAAAGTAGCTTCCTGCCATTCTTTGTGTTTCCAGTTATCGTCTGTTTTAATAGCTTCTACAGCTTCACACAATTTGGTTTTCTCAGCGAGATTAGCAACCCGTTTCTCATCGGACTGTGCAATCTGTTCTTTTCTTTTATCGAAAAGTTTATCGCAAGTTGCTTTGAAGCGATCCCAGATTTCATTCTTTTTATCACGGGGAACAGGTCCTGTATCGCGCCATTTATCCTGCAACATGTGCAGTTTGCGGAGTGCAACATTTAATGATGGTTCCATCAGTAACTCATCAGCTTGTTCGCAGATCGATAATTTAGTTTCGAAGTTGCGACGCTGATCCAGATCCTGAAGTTCTCTGTTGATTTTAATATAATCGTAAAATTTATCAATCAGAAACTTATAGGTCATTTGCAGATCGCGCACATTTGCAGCAGGTACGGGACCAATAGCACGCCATTTTGCCTGAAGCTCATGAAAGCGATCGAATGCCTTATTCATGTTATCCTCATTCTGAATGAGATCCTTCAATTGCTGAAGCAAATCATTCTTACCATGAAGATTTTCTGTCTTTTGTTTTTCCTGCTTTTCCTGATATTCTGTACGTTTCTTAAAGAACTTTTTCAGCGCCTGATGGAAACGTTCCTCTAAAGGATCGGTAGCAGGTTTAAAGTCATCTTTATTTCCACCTTCTTCAATAAATTTGGTGAAGGCAAGATCATTTTCTGCAGTAAATGCATGATTCAGAAATTCGCGGATACCGGCAATGCGAGCTTTGAAACGAGGCACTTCCGTTTCATTCACAAACTTCTCCAACATCACAATTAAGTCCTCTCGAGAATAGGTACTGTAATCTTCCTGCACATCAGCTTCCTCATCATCGTGAGTTTCATCGGCAAGCACTTGTGGTGCTGCTTCTAAAAATTGTTCTTCTGTGCCCGGTACAGTTTCCATTTCAGGAATGTCGGGTGATTCATTGTTAGCAGGAGCAGTCTCTTTCGGGGAGAGCTCATTGGCAGATGTGGGGGTCGCTTCAGCAGATGATGCTTCTTCAGAAGGATCAATCGCTTTGTTTTCTTCAGTCATGATAAATTTAGGACGCTAGGGTGTAAAATGTATTTTTGTTTTAAACGGAAATTAACTGATAAAATTAAAATCAGGAGGTGATAACAATCACTATTTTCAGATATTATTTATAAATGCTCTTATAGCATCTTGTGATAAGCAAATTTAGGGAATTTTATAGCAATAATACTACATAATGAGGGGGATTATTGCATCAGGATAATTTAATTAAATTGTTAACTGCAGTATACCAGAAGATTCCCTCAGGATTAAATTATACTTACTTTGTTTGTTCGAAAGCACAAATTTAAAAATCACAACCCGTAAAGCATGGTTGTGATTTTATAGTATGTGCATGCACCCGAACGGGAAATAGCAAATTTTTAGGTTAACAATTTGTAATTCAGAAAATTATAAATACTGAAAACTAAACAGTCATAATTTCTTTTTCCTTGTAATCAAGATGCTTGTCGATTTTTGCGATATAAGAGTCGGTCAGATTCTGGATTTTCGACTCTGCATCTTTAGTGATATCTTCAGGTAAACCACCTTTTTTCACTTCTTTTTTGACAGTCTCATTGGCATCACGACGTAAATTCCTGACACTAACTTTGGCTGCTTCTCCTTCCGCTTTGGTCTTTTTCACCAGGTCTTTACGACGCTCTTCAGTCAATGGCGGAACTGTAATACGAATGATAACACCATCATTCTGAGGATTAAAGCCAAGATTAGCTGCTTGAATAGCTTTTTCAATCGGGATCAGCATCCCTTTTTCCCATGGTTGAATAATGATGGTCCGTGCATCCGGAGTATTGATATTAGCTACCTGACTCATTGGAGTGCTGTTGCCATAATAATCAACATGTAACCCATCCAACATGGAAGGATTTGCTTTTCCGGCTCTTATTTTAGCAAGTTCAGCTTCCAGGTGACTAATGGCTTTCTCCATATGAGAATCCATATCACTGATCAGTTTCTTTATTTCTTCTGTCATATCCTTACGGAATAAGTTAACGATTACTATACAAAAATACGTAAATTGGTTGAATTGAATTTATTTAACAACTACCAGGGTACCTACTTTTTCGCCTGAAATAATTTTCATAAGGTTGCCTTTTTTATTCATATCAAAAACGATAATCGGCAATTTATTTTCCTCACAAAGTGTAAATGCGGTCATGTCCATTACTTTCAGATCACGGTCATACACTTCTTTGAAGGTAATTTTATCGAATTTCTTGGCTTTTTTATCTTTTTCAGGATCAGCAGTATAGATACCATCAACACGAGTACCTTTAAGAATCACATCAGCTTCAATTTCAATTGCTCTTAAGGAAGCAGCGGTATCTGTAGTAAAGTATGGGTTACCGGTTCCTGCTCCAAAAATCACCACTCTGTTTTTTTCTAGATGGCGAACAGCTCTGCGTCGGATAAATGGTTCGCAGATAGCTTCCATTTTAATGGCACTTTGCAAACGGGTATATACTCCGAGACCTTCCAAGGATGCTTGTAGTGCCATCGAATTAATCACCGTGGCAAGCATTCCCATATAGTCGCCCTGCACCCGATCCATACCACCTTCAGAAGCCTGCAGCCCTCTGAAAATATTTCCGCCACCGATCACAATGGCAACCTCAACGCCTTTGTCAACAATTGCTTTTATCTCATTTGAATACTGCATAATCACTTTATTGTCGATTCCGAATTGTTTGGAACCCATCAGTGATTCACCACTTAGTTTAAGCAGGATTCTTTTGTATTTCAGTGCGCCTTGTTTTGTCTTGGCCATAATAATCAGATTTGCAAGGGCAAAAATAGGAAACTAAGGCCTATAGTCTGCAACAGTTTTTAAAATTCTCAATCAAAACCTGTCATCTGAAAGCAAAGACAAAGTATACCCGGCTTAAATACCGGCATCCACAACATTTCTGGTCAGGTCACCGAGAGTTTCTGCTTTGCGTATGAGATGAGCTTTCCCATCTAGCAGCAACACCTCAGCAGGCCGGGGTCTGCCATTATAGTTGTTACTCATGGTATAGCCATAGGCTCCGGCATTGCAAATAGCAATAATATCGCCTTCCCGCAATTCGGCCATTTTGCGATCCCATCCAAAAGTATCTGTTTCACAAATATATCCCACCACCGTATAAATCCTGGGAGTTCCAGTGGGGTTCGAGATATTCACCATGTGGTGATAGGCATCATAGAACATAGGGCGGATTAAATGATTCTGACCGGAATCGACACCGGCAAAAACAGTTGCAGTTGTTTGCTTGATCACATTTACTTTCACTAACAAAAATCCTGCTTCACTCACCAGAAATTTTCCCGGCTCAAACCAGAGTTCCAGCTGGCGGCCATATTCTTTGCAAAAAGTATTAAACCGTTCTGAAATAACGCGGCCCAACTCTTCAATATCAGTGGTCACATCATCTTGTTTGTATGCTACTTTAAAACCACTTCCAAAATCAATAAACTGGAGGTCTTTGAATGAGAGTGCCGTTTCCAGCAATAGTTCCGCGCCCTGAATAAAAACACCTGAATCGAGTATGTCAGATCCGGTGTGCATGTGAAGTCCGTTCACCCGAATATTCTCCTTTTCTACTATGCGCAAAACATGACGAAGCTGGTGAATAGAGATTCCGAATTTACTATCGATGTGACCGGTTTGAATGTGCACATTACCACCTGCCACAATATGTGGATTAATTCGAATGCAACATGGAACACTATTTCCGAAATGATGGCCAAAATGTTCGAGCATAGAAATACTGTCGATATTAATTTGCACACCCGCCTCGACACCTGCTTTAATTTCATCGAATGAAACACAGTTGGGAGTGAACAAAATTTCATCGGGTTGAAATCCTGTCTGTAAACCTAATTGAACCTCATGAATGGAAACCGCATCGAGTCCCGCACCCTGTTTTCTGAACAGTTTCAGTATATTCGGATTATTGAGTGCTTTGAGAGCATACTTAATCCGCACATGTTCACCCGGAAAAGCAGTACGCAAGCGGTTATACTGCGAGATCATTTTATTGCCATCATAAACATATAACGGAGCACCGAATTCTTTGACGAGCTCTGCCAGTGAAATGCCTCCGGGATTATGGTTAAAATCTGAATAGATCATGTAGATTATGGTGTAAGGAAAGTAATTGAAAGAATATAGGTGAAGATATAAAATCCTTTAAAACAAAAAAGCCGTTCCTAGCAAGGAACGGCTTCTGTATAGATTGACTAAAGAATTACCCGATCTGAACCCTGCGGAATACATTTACAGTAAGTCCTTTTTCAGTTTTATCAAGATACTGACGGATATCCATCTTATCATCTTTAATAAACTGCTGATTCAACAGTGTACTTTCTTTATAGAATTTATTCAATTTACCCTGAGCGATTTTCTCAAGCATTTCTTCAGGTTTTCCTTCAGCACGAGCTTGTTCTTTACCGATTTCAATTTCACGCTCCAATGTTTTCACATCTACGTCATTTTTATCGATTGCAACAGGATTCATAGCAGCAATTTGCATAGCTACATCTTTACCTGATTCAGCAGGAGCAGAAGCAGAAGAAAGACCAACCATAGCAACTACGCGGTTACCAGGGTGAATGTAGATCACAACTTTAGGAGCTTCAACTACTTCATAAGAAGTAATTTCGATTTTCTCACCAATTTTACCGATGATATCAAACAGACGATCGTTCACAGTTACTTCACCCATTGGTAAAGCTTTGAGTGCATCAACATCTTTAATGTTGTTAGCCACGGCAAGATCCAAAAGATCTTCCACGAACTTAGTAAAATCGCCACTTTTAGCAACGAAATCGGTTTCACAACCAAGACCAATCAGGAAACCTTTGGTTCCATCAGCATTGGTTTTAGCAAGGATATAACCTTCTTTAGCATCACGGTCGGCGCGGTTAGCAGCAACCTTCTGACCTTTTTTACGGAGGTAATCGATAGCTTGTTCAAAATCACCGTTAGCTTCAGTGAGGGCTTTTTTACAATCCATCATTCCGGCTCCGGTTTGAGCGCGAAGTTTATTAACGTCGGCGGCAGTAATAGTTATAGTTGACATAATATTATTTGTTTCTTATTAATAATTCAGATTCCTTTTTTACGGAACAAACCAACCATAAATAGTTGGTTTGTGGTACTTGTTTACCGGTTAATGTATAACAGAAAACAAGAGAATCAGTTTTGTGAATTGATCCTGAAAGAAATTATTTCTTTTTCGGAGCAGTATTTTTTCTTGGGCGAGTAGCAGTCGGCTTATCTGTTTTTTTAGGAGCTCCCGGTGTTGCACCATCTTCATCCTCTTCCACTTCAGCCATATCGTATTTCTTACGATCTGCTGATTCTTCTTCAGCAGCTACTTCTTTTTCTCTTTCGCTTTCTTTATCCAATTTTCTTTCTGCGAGACCTTCTTCAATTGCTTTCACCATAACATTCATGATTAAGCTGATTGACTTGGTAGCATCATCGTTTGCCGGAATCGGGAAATCGATTTGACTTGGATCGGTATTTGTATCGCAGATTGCGAGGGTAGGAATATTCAGTTTACGAGCTTCGCTAACGGCGATATGTTCTTTAACGGTATCGATAATAAACAATGCAGCAGGAAGACGGGTAAGGTCGGCAATACTACCGAGTAACTTTTCCATTTTCGCTTTCTGACGGGTAATCTGAAGCTTCTCTTTTTTAGAGATATTTTCGAAAGTACCATCAGTCATCATTTTCTCGAAGCCGGTCATTTTTTTAACTGACTTACGCTGGGTAGCGAAATTCGTCAGACAGCCACCGGGCCATCTTTCCGTGATAAACGGCATATTTACGGAACGGGCAGCAGTTGATACGATCTCTTTAGCCTGTTTTTTAGTTGCTACGAATAGCACTTTTTTGCCCGATTTTGCAATTTGCTTGATAGCAGCGGCAGCTTCTTCAAGCTTAGCGGATGTTTTATTCAGATCGATGATGTGAATACCATTGCGCTCCATAAAGATATAGGGAGCCATCTTTGGGTTCCACTTACGCTTGAGGTGTCCGAAGTGAACGCCTGCATCTAACAAATCCTGTTGAGAAACACTTGACATGTAATGGATGATAATTTATCGGTTTTACTGATTAGTTGCGATAGGTAATAAATGAATAAACGATTAACGTTTACTGAACTGGAATCTCTTACGAGCTTTCTTCTGACCAGGCTTTTTACGTTCCACCATACGAGGGTCACGGGTTAATAATCCCTGAGCCTTAAGGGCTGGTTTATTCTCTCCGTTGATCTTCACCAGTGCACGGGTAATTCCCAGACGAATTGCTTCTGCTTGTCCGGTAATTCCACCACCTTCAACATTTACCTTAACATCGTATTTCTCTTTGTTATTGGTAATTTCGAAAGCCTGATTTACGATGTACTGCAATGGCAGTGTCGGGAAATAAACTTTGTAGTCTTTTTTATTGACTTCAACATTTCCGTTTCCGGGTTGAATATAAACACGCGCAATAGCGGTTTTCCTTCTTCCAATTGTGTGGGTAATTTCCATTCCTTATATAACGATATATCAGAGATTAACTTTTGAAGGCTGTTGTGCTGCATGTGGATGCTCAGATCCTGCATAAACAAACAGATTTCCTTTGATGGCATTGCTTAGTCTGTTTTTTGGTAACATACCATAAACAGCCATTTCAACAATACGGGTTGGATGCTTCTTCAGCAATTCAGCCGGAGTTGCAAAACGCTGACCACCTGGATATCCAGTATAACGGACATACTCTTTTTCTGTCCATTTATTACCGGTCAGACGAATCTTCTCGGCATTGATTACTATTACATTATCACCACAATCAACATGCGGTGTGAAACTAGCCTTGTGCTTGCCTCTTAACATCTTAGCAATTAAGGAAGAAACACGACCCAGAACCTGGTTCTCGGCATCGATTACTACCCACTTTTTGTTAACGGTTTTCGCGTTGGCTGAAACTGTTTTGTACGTTAAAGTATCCACTTCTATTTGTTTAAAACTTTTTATTAACGGGGATGCAAAATTATAAAAAGGAATCGGATTTACCAAGTGCCGTCGCAGAATTCTTCTAACCTACCGGTGTTAAATTGTTGTTATGCGTGCATCTTATTGTTTATCAAGTAATTAATAATTTATTATTTTGGATGTCGATGCTACTATAATTTAATATTTCGTCCAAAAATGATGTATTAAGGCATTTCAGGTCTCCCATTGAGGATGCTTCGGTTCTGAAGAAAAGGAAGAATTCGGAACTAAAAGATACCAAGCCGGGAGTTTTCATTATTTTCACGCCTTCAATGAAACAACTCCTTTCGATTCGAAATCTGGTAACCGAATTTTCAAGCGATGGCAAAACCACCCGTGCGGTGAATTCCATTAACCTTCAATTGAATAAAGGGGAAACAGTTGGCATTGTAGGCGAATCCGGATCCGGTAAATCGGTTACTTCTTTATCGGTAATGCGATTAATTTCCGCTCCGGCGGGAAAAATTTCCGGTGGTGAAATCATCTACCACAACCGTGAAGGCGCTGACATTGACCTGGTTAAGCTTTCCGAAAAGGAAATGATGCACTACCGGGGAAATGAAATAGCCATGATTTTTCAGGAACCCATGACCTCTTTAAACCCAGTCTTTACATGTGGTTATCAGGTGATGGAAGCGCTGCAATTGCATAAGAAACTCGACAAAAAAGCTGCCCGGGAACGAACTATTGAACTCTTTAAAAAAGTCAAACTTCCACGCCCGGAAGCAATCTTTGATTCCTATCCGCACCAGGTTTCCGGCGGTCAAAAGCAAAGGGTCATGATCGCAATGGCTATGTCGTGCGAGCCTTCGGTACTTATTGCCGATGAACCCACCACTGCACTTGATGTTACTGTTCAGGCAACCATACTCGATTTAATGCGGCAGTTGCAGCAGGAAAATGAGATGGGAATTTTATTTATCACCCACGACCTAGGAGTAATCGCAGAGTTGGCACAACGCGTGGTTGTCATGTACAAAGGAAATATTGTGGAAGAAGGCCCTGTAGCTGAGATCTTCAAAAACCCGAAACATCCGTACACCAAAGGACTGCTGGCCTGTCGCCCCCCATTGACGCACAAACTGAAAAAATTACCGACTGTCGCCGATTTTATGAGACAGGAAAACGGAAATTTAATTGAGACCGGTGAAAGTCTGGAAGCCGTTACTATTAAATTTAAAGTTACCGAAGAAGAACTGGCTGCCAGAAAAACAGCATTGTATAAAAAAGAACCCATTCTTAAAGTCGAAAATTTAGCTACCTGGTTTCCAATAAAAAAAGGTGTATTCAGTCGTACACGCGATTATGTTAAAGCTGTGGATGATGTTTCTTTTGATGTTTTCCCGGGCGAAACGGTAGGATTAGTAGGAGAATCCGGATGTGGAAAAACCACATTGGGACGCACTATACTACGGTTGATTGAACCCACTTCGGGTAAAGTCTGGTTCAATGGCAGTGAATTAACAGGCTTAGGCGCATCAGAAATGCGTGCAAAACGCCGCGACATACAAATCATTTTTCAGGATCCATACTCATCGCTCAATCCCCGGATGGAAGTTGGCGCTGCCATTATGGAACCTATGAATGTTCATGGCATTCTTGCCAACGAAAAGGAACGTAAAGAAAGAGTAATTGAACTGCTGAAAAGGGTTAATCTTGCTCCCGAACATTTCAATCGCTACCCACATGAATTTTCAGGTGGTCAACGCCAACGTATCTGTATTGCCAGGGCAATTGCTTTGCAACCCAAATTTATTATTTGCGATGAATCCGTTTCTGCTCTCGATGTATCGGTGCAGGCACAAGTATTAAATCTGCTAAACGAACTCCGCGACGATTTTGGATTCACTTACATTTTCATTTCACACGATTTATCGGTAGTGAAGTTTATGAGTGACCGGATGATTGTAATGAATAAAGGGAAGATTGAAGAAATGGGAGATCCGGAGTTGATTTATAAGAATCCGCAATCGGAGTATACGAGGAAGTTGATTGCTGCTATTCCAAAAGGAATGTGATAAAATGATAGATGATAGATGCGGTTCTGCTAAAAAAATATGCAGAGGATGGACGGGGTAAGGATTAAGGATGTTTTATTTCTGCCTGGAGGAAAAATCTTTGAATTTCATTCAGATTCTAATCTTCATTCTCAATTTGATTCTCACTCTCCTTCTGTCCAGGCTTTGTTACTTTTTGCTTGACCATCCTTCGACTCTGCTAAGTCTTTTCATTGCATTAAATTTCTCCTACGACTTTGCATTTCAACTGCCTTGAGGCTTTGTTACTTTTTGCTTGACCACCCTTCGGCGGTGCTCAGGGTTTTCATTGTATTAATATTCTCAATCACCATCATAATTAAACTGTCTTAATGCTATGTTACTTTTTGCTTGACTAAAAAGTAACCAAAAAGTCAAGAACAGCAATGGGAATGATAAATTTTAGATGATAAATGATAGATGTTTTTTTCAGTACTTACAATTGATAATAACGTTTATTCTTGTGAAAGAAATATAGTATAGAAATAGCAAATATATACATAGATTACATCCAACAATGACAGCGGTTTGCCGCTAAATGACCCAATGACAGTGGTTTGCCGCTAAATGACCACATGACAGCGGCTTTGTCGCTAAATGACCCAATGACAGCGGTTTGCCGCCAAATGACCCAATGACAGCGGTTTGCCGCTAAATGACCCAATGACAGCGGCATTGCCGCTAAATGACCCAATGACAGCGGCATTGCCGCTAAATGACCCAATGACAGCGGCATTAGCTGCATTTATTGAATCACAACTTTCCTGATTAAATCTTTTCCCCAACCAGAAAGTCTGATAAAATAAACACCTTTGGTAAGTTCCGGTAATTGCATGTTGTTTCGGAAAATAGAATCATAGACTTTTCTTCCATCTACTCCACTCACCTCTACCTTTGAAAAGTATCCGTTTTCACAATTGGTTTTTAGCAATCGCTGAGATGTTACTATTAATTCACAAGTTGCAGGCTCATCAATTGCTGTCGGACCAATAACCTCCTGTTGCGAAATAGTAACCGATTTGCAGGAATTAGAGGCTGTCAGAGTTACTGTGTATACACCATTTGATGTGTATGTGTGAACCGGATTTACTCCTGTTCCGGTAGTGCCATCGCCAAAATTCCATAGGTAAGAAGTGGCATTGGTGGTAGTATTTGAAAATGTGGCCTGACTTCCGGTTACATTGGTTGCAAATGAAGCATTGATCAATGAGCCATACTGATACCAGGTAGAAATTGAATCGACTGCTACTGCATGAGCCACATCTTGCAGCAAAGCAGCTTCCTGAGTGGTGATGGTAGTATGAAAAGGATTACCAATAGTGCTTTTATTAAACATGGTAGAATAAATCACATTGGCAGTCAGATAGGAACCAAACATGCTGGGGTGACTTTCATCGGGACTAAACAAATCGAATGCAAATCCCTGACTTATAGCATAACTCCATGCTGCCCCGACCGGAGCCACAGTTGCATCATTTTGCAATCCCATTTCCATATAGCTCTCCCGTAAACGTGCTTGCATTCCATCATAAGTACAAACGGGAGGCCAACCTGCACAGTTTGAAGCATCGCCATTTTTGCGACCCCATGTCATGTAAAACACAATTTCAGTACAGGGATTATTGGCACGGATTAAATTAACGAGCTGGGTTGCATAAGGGTAAACCTGACTAGCTACCTGTGAAGGAGGGAATGATGGGCGCTGACTCTGCTCCTGCAGGATTACATAATCCCATTGCTGAGAATTAATTTTAGCCAGAGTAACAGAATCGGTGGTGTGCCCCTGAAAAGTAAAGCCACCCGGAGAATTTACATCTGTTGATATGGTATCGCCATTGGCAAGTGCAACACTATAAACCAGCCAGGGCAGACTGTTCACAGCAGTGTAACTATTGCCAATAAAAAGCACTTTTTTAGGTTGGGCAAAGGCAGATATTCCTAGGAGGCAGAAAATTGCCAACAATAAGAGGGTTGTGTAGGATTTTGTTCTCATGAAGCAAAAATAATATTTTTTTTAAAATTTTTATATATTGTTTAATAGGAAAATTCGTTAGAATGATAAATTATAAATGATAGAGGATAGATTGACCTAGCCTGAAATAGGTTGATTTGGCTTGAAATGTCATTATTCACAATTCAATTCTTGTTAGTCAATCTTAAATAAATCATTTTGAGGACGAAAAGAGATTTTCCTGAGCAACAATATCTGTAGGTAAAAAAATATTCCTTAAAAAATTAAAAGTGAAAAACTCTGAATTCTGAATAAATAGCTAATACCGTTATTAAATTTTAATTCTGTGTTTATCACTTTTAATTCCGCAACAATCATTTTTTAAGAACAGCTCCAATTGCTGAGCAGAAATATGAAATTAAGAATTGGCTGGGCAAAGGGTTGGCAGCAAATTAAAATTTGCATACAGTTTGATATCGACAAACTAATTATTTCGTTAACTTTTTTGTCAGTCGTTCCATTTCAGTCTGAATTGTAATCAAATACACTCCCATAGCATAACCCATCATCGACAAATCCCTTGTGTAGTACCCATTCTGTATCCGCAAAGGTTCCGAATGAACAACTTTCCCTTGCATATCATACAATAACAACTTGCCTGTTTTGCCTTTCAGGTTAGAAGCATTGATGAAAGCTTTATCCCATACCGAGTGGTAGTAAACATGAAGACTGCCTACTGCCGATGTCCCTGCCAACTCATTTTGCGATACCAACGTATCACACGGACTGCCTGCCAAAACTCCCAATTCATACTCTGGATTATTGGGCATGCCCCAATACGTTTCGTTTCCACCCAGGTAAAAACTAAATGGAGAAAAATCGCATGCAGTTCCAGCGCTATCCGGATAATTTATGACGCTCATGTTTTGGTTGAAACTATTATTTAAACTATCGGTGTATGGATATGTATTAATGCCATCATAATAATTATGT
>CAUJFJ010000266.1 GCA_963169675.1 Bacteroidota bacterium | reverse complement strand
TTTTCAAGAATATCTTTTATAGCAGCCAGATCAGGATGTGGTGCATTGGCAATGATCATTACCTGTTGTCTGTTATCACTTACTTCCACAAAAAAATCAGCCTTGTTATTTTCGTAACTAATTTCGCCATCAACTTCAGTTACTGTTGCAACATAATGATTAACTCCCTTCTGATCTGCTTCAAGCACTACCGGAATAATTAAATTTACCCTGGGCTTGTCGAGTTCAACAACTTTTGAATAGATTTCTTTATCGTTTCTGTTAATCTTAACAGTTACTCGTTGGCCCTGACATTGCCTGGCATCCAAAGTGATTTCAACGGGGAAAGAATTACCTAAAAAAGCCGCTTTATTATGTCTGACTTTATTGATAACAATATCTTTTCTGACAGTGGTATCGCCAAGCCCAATAGTGTAAACAGGAACTTTGAGCTCATCATAAGCATACAAGGGATTACTTCCTTTATTAAACAATCCATCTGAAGCAAGGATGACTGCCCCAAGGTTTCGTCCTGAAAATCTGGATTTCATTTCATTGGCTCCAGCAGAAAGGTCTGATTCTTTATCACCAAACCCATAGGAAATCCCTTCCCTAACCTGGTCTCCGGCTGAAAACAACCTGATGTCAAAGTCGGCAGCTAACTCATTCTGCAATGCAGCCAATTGTTCAGGATAATTTTTTAAAAAGTTACTGCTATCACTGATTGATTTTATGGAGCCTGATTCATCCTGAATGATTACTACTACAGGTTTTTCTGTGATATTGAAAACCGATTTAATCAAAGGTGATAAAAGCAAAATCGCCAAAATACTAACCACTACAAAACGAAAAACTGCCATTGCGCCTTTAATCCATTTGGCTGTCTCCGCAAAGGAGGAATCTTTCCTGTAAAGTAGCCAGGAATACAAAAAACCTGCTAAGAGGCAGATTAATATTAGCCAGGAAGGACTTTCAGTAACTATCTGGAAATTCAATGTATGTGCATTTAATTTTGTGGTGCAAATATAGCAAGATCGATGGTCATATCAGGCTTTTAAGTCCGTTCCCGTAACCGTTAATTGGTGATTTTATTCATAAGGCTTTAGTTCCCCCGGATTCCGTGTATTCCATTATCTTTGCAGGATGTTAATTGTTACCAATCAGTTGCATAAGTATTATGGTAAACTGCACGTTCTGAAAGGAATATCGATGCAGGTAGCCAAATCTGAAATAGTTTCTATTGTTGGAGCTTCCGGCGCAGGTAAAACGACTTTACTCCAGATTCTGGGTACTCTCGATAAACCTGATCAGGGTTCTGTCCAAATAGATGGCAGTGAAATCCCATGGAACTCTGCCGGTAAGCTGGCAGCATTCCGCAATCAGCATATAGGCTTCATTTTTCAATTCCATCATTTACTGCCTGAATTTACTGCCATGGAAAACATTTGTATTCCCGCAATGATTGGTCGGAGGAACATGGAAGAAACGGAACAAAAAGCCCGTACATTGCTTCAGTATCTCAATTTAAACGGCAGAGAACATCATAAGCCATCAGAATTGTCGGGTGGCGAGCAACAAAGGGTAGCTGTAGCCAGAGCGCTTATAAATGATCCATCCATCATTCTTGCCGATGAACCATCAGGAAATCTGGATTCAGCCAATGCCAAAGAGTTGCATGCCTTGTTTTTCAGATTGAGAAAAGAACTTGGACAAACTTTCGTAATTGTCACTCATAACGAAGAGCTTGCCGACATGGCAGATCGCAAATTGGTGATGAAAGACGGCACAATGGCCTGACATCAGGTTATTTATTTACCACCACTTGTACCGCTTGCTTCTCAGTCATGTAGCCAATTTCATTGTAGGTAAATGGTTCCATCCCCTTTTCCTGCATCAGTTTTTTGAAAGCAGGAACAGCATCCGGTGAAACGGCAATTAGTAAACCTCCACTGGTTTGTGGATCAGCTAAAATGAGTTTTGTGGTTTCATCGATTTCAGATATGTGATGGCCATAACTTTTCCAGTTGCGGGTAGTGCCACCGGGAAAACATTTCTGCTCGAGATAACCATGAACCTGAGGTAAAACCGGAACTTGTTCCAGAGAGATGTGTGCAGTTAATCCGCTACCACCGGCCATTTCCGAAAGATGCCCTAATAATCCGAAACCAGTTACATCAGTTAGTGCATTTACTTCTGGTAAATTGCCCAAATCTGATCCAATAGTATTCAAGGTTGTCATGCTATCTATAGCGACTTTCAGGTCGGAGTCTTTTAACACTCCTTTTTTGGATGCAGTTGTCAATATTCCTATTCCTAGTTTTTTGGTAAGAAATAACCGGTCACCTGCCTTAGCAGTATCATTTTTTTTAAGATTCTCTATGGTTACCAAACCATTCACTGCAAGTCCGAAAATTGGTTCCGGAGCATCAATACTATGTCCTCCTGCCAATGGTATACCTGCATCCTGACAGGCTTTTCTTCCTCCGCTAATTACCTGTCCTGCAACTTCAGGAGGCAACTTATCAATTGGCCATCCTAATATGGCTATTGCCAGAACCGGCCTTCCTCCCATTGCAAACACGTCACTGATTGCATTTGTAGCGGCTATGCGTCCGAATTCAAAAGGATCATCGACAATAGGCATGAAAAAATCAGTGGTGCTTATAAGTGCCTGTCCGTTTCCAATATCAAGAACAGCTGCATCATCCCTGCTGTGATTGCCAACAAGCAACCCTTTGAAATCGGGTGGTGTTTCATTATTTTGCAGAATCTGACTTAAAATGGCTGGTGAAATTTTGCAGCCGCAACCTGCACCATGACTGTATTGTGTAAGCTTTATTGTAGAAGTAGAGTTTTCAGGATGATTCATTTATTTATGCTTGTATTAATTTCTGTTTTTGAAGTTGCTTGAGTATTTCACTTCCCATTTCACTCCATGAAGTTGAAGTGAGATCAATAACATGAATGGAATCTGGCGCTCGCTTGGCATTACCATGCACATACATTTTATCGTAGTATGCTAAAACCAGATCGAGACAATTGTTGATATCGCCTTGCTGAAAATATTCGATGCTACTTTTTAAATGTTGAGGCCCCATCCTCTTTTCAATTTTTCGCGCCATGGCTATAAGTTGTTCTGAAGGATAGCAACCATATTCTTTAATGATATGCTGCTTTCTTCTTTCCAGACCAATATCGATGGCAATGAGTTTTGAGTTTCGAATCAGTGAGTAAATATTTTCCGGTAAAATGCAGGAACCAACTGAGCGGCTTTCATTCTCAATCCATACCGGTTTTTCATCGTTAAAAGATGACCATTGCATGGCTATTAAATTTTCGAATTGTTCATTGGAAGGTTGTGGTGGCAAGCCTAGTGCCCCGAATGCGGAACCGCGATGGGATGCCAGTTCTTCCAGATCCAAAACCTGCTCCCCTAATGTTCGCAATTGTTTTAAGACAACTGTTTTACCGGAACCTGTTCCTCCTCCTAAAACCAACACATTCCGTGGGGTAGCATTGATTCCAATAACCCAATTTCGAAAAGCTTTATAACCACCTTCCAGAATGTTGGTGTGAAATCCATTAATTTCCAAAAAGGATGACATGAGATTGCTACGCATTCCGCCACGCCAGCAATAAAGCATCAGTTCCTTTTGAGGTGCCATTTGAAGGGCTTTTTCCAGAATAGATTGTGCTTTTGGTTTAACTATTTCAAAGCCTTTTTCAATGGCAGCTTCTCTTCCTTCCTGCTTGTAAAGTGTACCAACTACAACGCGCTCTTCATTATTTAAAAGTGGCAAATTCACAGATCCAGGAATGTGTGCATGTTCATATTCCGCCTCACTACGGGTATCTAAAATTACGGAACTGTTTTTCCGGATCTGAGCAATATAGTCGTCAGCAGAAATAATGTTGTTTGCCATTGTGCCAAAGATACAAAGAATGGCAATGACCTATAAAATAAAAGGCCTCCCGAATCAGGAAGCCTTTTTATATTTTAACTTTCAGTTGCTTAATTCCAGGCTGGATCTTCCGGGAAATTTGCCATCACAGCATATTCACTTCCCATACTTCTTAAAACCTGACTCCACAAACATTTAGGATCATCATAAAAGGTGAATCTTTGATTGCATTCAGAGACTAACCAGGACTTTTCTTCCAACTCATGGGTTAGTTGTGTTGGATCCCAACCTGAATATCCGGCATAAAAACGAATCATATTTGGTTGAACCTGGCCGGTATCAATCATGAGTTTCAACTGATCATAATTTCCGCCCCAGTAAATACCATCAACAATTTGTTTTGCCCCTTCTAATTCCGGTCCAATGGTGTGAATGTAAAACAACGTGTCGGTTTCAACAGGTCCACCAAAGTATAATGGTGATTTAAAATCAGGAAAGTCTTCAACAGCATCATTTATGTTGACATCCGTAGGCTTATTCAGAATGAATCCCAAAGTACCACTGGCATCGTGCTCGCTCAGCAATACAACGGAACGTTTGAAATAAGAATCTGATAAAAAGGGTTCTGAAATCAGAAATACCCCCTGGTCTGGTTTTAACATTTGACTTTTCATGGCCAACGCGTTTTAGTATTTATTTCAACGTTTGTTTTCAGGAATGTTGATTCAATTATACTTCCTTTATTACAACGTTATTACTATAAACACTAAAACTATGCCATTTGGATGCGAATATAGATGCAGTACCGTTACAAATGGAAGAAAGATTACAAAAGGAATATAATTCGTTATAATTGTTGGATATTATTGTATAGGTATTTGATTATTAATAAGTTAAAACTTTACTTCCGACATTATTAAATCGTTACTTTTGTACTCAAATAGTTGAAAAAATGGATCATATCAGGGATTTCGTAAAAAATATCCGAACCGATTACAATCTGGATACCTTGGATATCAAAACAGTAGAGTCAAATCCGATCGCTCAATTTGCTATTTGGATGAAAATAGCTGTCGATGCAAAGGTGAATGAACCCAATGCATTTAATCTGGCAACCGTTGGTGATGACGGCAAACCATCCTCAAGAATTGTGTTATTGCGCAACTTTGATTACGATGGCTTTGTGTTTTTCACTAATTATCAAAGTCACAAGGGACATGATTTGGATCTCCATAAGTGGGCAGCATTGAATTTTTTCTGGCCCGAACTTCATAAGCAGGTTCGAATTTTAGGGAAAGCTGAAAAGGTGGATGAATCTGATTCCGAAGAATATTTTAATACGCGACCAAGAGAAAGTCAGCTTGGTGCATGGGTTTCGGAGCAAAGCAGGCCTTTATCGGGAAGGGAAGAATTGGAACAAAATCTTAAAAACCTTACAGCACAATATGAAGGGAAATCTATTCCAAGACCGGCACATTGGGGAGGCTACCGCATAAATCCGGTTGAGATGGAATTTTGGCAGGGACGCCCGAGCCGATTACATGATCGGGTGAAATATGAACTTACTGCCGATAACAATTGGAAAGCACAATTGTTGTACCCTTGATTATTCCAACTTATACCTTCCTGAATTCCATTTAATATGATTGTAAGAACCCTGATTCTTTTAGCCGTTTTATTTATTATAGATTTTTATGTTTTTCAGGGCGTAAAATTACTCACCAGAAATGCTGCACCTCACACAAGCAGGATCATTGCTATTGCCTTCTGGAGCGTTTCTGTTTTTTGCTTTTCAGTAATTATTACCGGTTTATTTATTGACTGGCATACATGGCCGAAGGCAATCAGAACATATTCCTTCGCATTCATATTCGTAACCTATTTCTCGAAATTATTTTTCGTGTTGTTTCTATTGATTGATGACATTTTCAGATTATTTCGATTAGTTGCGGGATGGATCACATCGAAACCAGCCGTTGCTGCAACGGAAGGTGCAATTGAAGCAACTACCGGAATATCCCGGTCTTCGTTCCTCATAAAAATGGGAGC
>CAUJFJ010000265.1 GCA_963169675.1 Bacteroidota bacterium | reverse complement strand
ATATTTTATCAGCCATCAACCATGGTAAATTGGAAAATATAAAAGTGGTTGTTGATCATTGATCAATCAGAATAACACCTTTTTCAAACCAGATCACAACAAAATTATTGTCAATTACTATTGACAATAATTTTGTTGTTTAATATGAATTTTACCTCTCTATTAGCTTCAGATTCAATAAACTAGACGAGTTCAACAAGAATATTTTTAAATTTAAGCCTATTTTTCGATCTTTGAATCAAACCCAAACCCATGCAATCGACCGAAAAAACTCCGGATGCGTATGTTGAATCACTTCCTGAAGATCGCCAGGAAGCCATTACGAAATTGCGTAAAGTCATAAAGAAAAATCTGCCAAAAGGATTTGTTGAAGAAATGAATTATGGTATGATTGGATATGTTGTACCTCACAAACTATATCCGGCAGGTTACCATTGCGATCCGAAATTACCTTTGCCTTTCTTAGCAGTTGCCAGCCAGAAAAATTTCATTGCTGTGTACCACATGGGCATGTATGCTGATCCCAAACTTTTGAAATGGTTCACCACAGAATTTTCAAAAAGAGTAACATCAAAACTCGACATGGGTAAAAGTTGCCTCCGCTTCAAAAAACCGGAACAAATACCATTTGATTTAATTGGCGAACTCGTTTCAAAAATGACTCCAGCCGACTGGATCAATCTTTATGAACTCAATTATATCAAAAAGAAAAAATAGGTTGACCCTGGTTTTATCATAGCATTAATGCATTGCCATGGAGACACATCGCAATGGAGACGCATCGCAATGCCTGTCTCTAGAAACAGGCATCAGCACCCTTCAACTGAGCTCAGGGCACCCATTCGACTTCGCTCAGGGCACCCATCAGCACATTAGCAAATCAGCACATTAATTCTCGTCTTTAAAAAAATCTTTCTCCGACAACATCGATCCTAAAATATCGGTGAACTTCACCCCTCTTTGTAATGCGCTTTTGCCAATTAAAGAATGTTCGGCTAATGCATATAGCACGAATTCCATCATCACCAACCGATCATCCGCCTGATGTTTTCCTGTGTAGGTTTCAACCAATTTCGATAAGCCTGGAACAGCTTCCAGATTTTTCTTGTATGATTTATCACCTTCCTGCAAAAGCATATCGACAGAATTGCCGTCGCCAAACCAGGAAACTATTTCCTGATAGGGACTAGCTTCTTTCTTCTTTTTCAGTTTAGCAGGATCAGGGAATAATTCGATAAACTCATTCCGGATTGCCTTTCCTAATAAACTCATAGCAACAATACCGGCTCCCTCCTGCTCTCCTTCATAAACCAGCTCAATTTTTCCGTTTACAGCAGGTATAACACCGAATAAATCGCTAACACGTACAAATGTTTTAGACTCTCCATTTAATAACATTCTACGTTCAGCAGTACTGACCAAATTCTCGAATGCCGTAATAGTCAATCGTGCTGACACTCCGCTTTTCGAATCGACATATTCACTTTCACGTGCTTCAAATGCAATTCGCTCAACTAATGTTGCAAGGAGTTCATTCACGACTACGTTTTCTTTTTGTGTGGCAGATAATCTTGATTCTTGCCTGGTAATTGATTTCGACAAGGCAATGCTCTTGGGGTAGTGCGTTAATATTTGAGAACCAATCCTGTCCTTTAATGGTGTCACAATACTGCCTCGGTTGGTATAATCTTCGGGATTAGCAGTGAAAATAAACTGAATATCTAATGGGATTCTCAATTTAAATCCACGAATTTGTATGTCGCCTTCCTGCAAAATATTAAACAATGCCACCTGAATACGCGCTTGCAAATCGGGTAATTCATTGATTACAAAAATACATCGGTTACTTCTTGGAATAATTCCAAAATGTAATACGCGCTCATCAGCATAACTCAATTTCAAATTTGCAGCTTTGATGGGATCCACGTCACCAATCAAATCAGCAACGGAAACATCAGGAGTAGCAAGTTTCTCGAGATAACGTTCCGAACGGTGCAACCACGATATTGGCGTGGCATCACCCATTTCAGCAACCAATTGTTTCCCAAAAACAGAAACCGGCTGAAACGGATCATCGTTCAATTCACTGCCTGCTATGAAAGGAATGTACTCATCCAGCAAATTGGTTAGTTGTCGTGCAATTCTGGTCTTAGCCTGACCACGCAAGCCTAACAGATTTATATTATGTCGTGATAAAATTGCTCTTTCAATATCAGGAATTACAGAATCTTCATAGCCAATGATGCCGGCAAAAACAGATTCTTTATTTTTCATTTTTTCAATCAGATTTTCACGCAACTCATCTTTAATGGTGCGTGATTTATAACCCGATTTCTTTAATTCTCCAAATGTCTTAATTGTATTCATAAATATTGTTTCATCCCTATTAAAGGAGATTGAATCCTGATTAAATTAAACTCTTCTTTTTTTATTTCTTTCAAAGTCTTCAAAGATAAATTCACCTAATCCTTTGAGTGATGTATAATATGCTTTGCCATTGTTTGCTTCTGTAAAATCATGGACAAATTCCTGCAAATATGGATCTGTTGCAACCATGAATGTTGTAATGGGAATTTTTAATCGTCGACAACTTTGTGCCAATGCTAAACATTTATTAAATATTTTCCGATCGAGACCAAAACTATTCTTGTAATAATTTCCATTCTCCTTAATGCAGGTTGGTTTGCCATCCGTTATCATAAAAATTTGCTTGTTGGCATTTTTACGTCGGCGTAATAAATCCATTGCCAACTCCAAACCTGCAACAGTATTGGTATGATAAGGGCCAACCTGAAGGTATGGCAAATCCTTCACTTCAATCTCCCAGGCATCATCACCAAATACCAGAATGTCAAGTGTATCTTTCGGATATCGGGTACGGATTAATTCCGCCAAAGCCATAGCCACATTTTTGGCGGGAGTAATCCGGTCTTCACCATACAAAATCATGGAATGAGAAATGTCAATCATGAGTACGGTTGATGTTTGAGTCTTGTGTTCCTTTTCATAGACTTCCAAATCATCTTCCGTCATTCTGAAATCA